>NZ_JBSGFD010000327.1:0-5980 GCF_053603215.1 Kitasatospora sp. NPDC004240
GAGGACGACGGCTTCGACGACTTCCTGCTGCACGTCGACGGCTGGCTCTGCGAGGTCAAGGACGCCCAGATCCGCGACGGCCTGCACGTGCTCGGAGACCGCGCTGGTGCCGCCGGCCGTGGTCACCGTGACGTCGACCACGCCGGTGCCCGCCGGGGCGGTGACGGAGCAGAAGGTCGGGCCGCAGGAGACGTGGGTGGCCGGCACCCCGCCGAAGGTGACCGTGCCGTACGTCAGGTTGGTGCCCCGTACGTACAGCTGGGTGTCGCCGGCCGCCGGGCCGGAGGTGGTGGTGAGCGAGGTGACCACCGGGGCGGCCGGAGCCGGGGGCGGCGCGCCGGTGTAGTCGAACGCGGCGGGTGCGACCGCCGACCCGCCCGGCGTGACCACGGTGACCGGGGCGCTGCCCGAGCCGCCGGGGGTCGTCACGCTGCAGGCGGTGGCCGTGCAGGACCCGGCGGCCGGGGTGTCGCCGAACAGCACCAGGCCGTTCTCCAGGTTGGTGCCGGTCACGGTGACGGCGGTGCCGCCGACGCCGGGTCCGGTGGTCGCGTCCAGGCCGCCGACCGTCGGGGCGGCCGGGATCACCGAGGGCTGCGGGCCGCTGCCGAGCAGGTAGGTGGAGACGTTGTCGGACGGGTCGACGTCGCCCTTGTTGGCGACCGTGACCTTGATCGCCCCGGCCGGCTTGGTGCCGTGCGAGGCGACGTACACCTTCATGAACTCGCTGCGCCCGGGCGCGCGGGTGCCGGTGAAGGTGGCCTCCAGCCGGCGGCCGTCCGCGGAGACCTTCTGGGTGAAGGTGTAGTCCGGCGTGGAGTAGATCGAGGCGCCGCTGGTGGTGAGGCCCGCCGGCAGGTCGACGGTGAGGCGGGTCACGCCGGTGAGGTCCTGGGTGCCGGTGGACTTCCAGGTCACCGAGAAGTTGGTGTTGTCGATCGGGAAGATCGGGTAGTTGCCGGCCTGGGTCACGCTCACGTTGGACCCGGTCACGGTGGTCGTGGCGGTGCTGGTCGTTGCGGCGGTGGCTCCGGCGGTGGTGGCGACGAGGACGCCCGCGGTGAGGGTGGTCACGGCGATGGCGGCGGCGATGCCGGCCAGGGCCGGGCGGGAATTTGCCAGTCGGATGATCATATTTGGCATGATTGCCGAGGGGTGCGATCGCCACGCCGGTTTTCCGAAAACGGGTTCGATTCCCGAGGGTGGGAACCGGAGCCCGTCTTGCGGGAACCGGAGCTCCTTCCCGCAGGAACCGGGGCCCCTCCCCGCAGGAAGCGCCGGCCGCTCCCGACGTGACCCCGCAGCTCCGTGAGCCTTCCGCCCCCACCCCCGCCGGCCCCCGCCCGTAAGGTCCGTTTCGTTCGATGTCGGTACGTACCTCTAATCTTGTCCACCGTGACCGCCATCGCTGACCAGCCCACCGAGCTCGGGCCCCGCCCGCCCGCCGGCCCCGGCGTCCGGCCCGCGCCCGGCCCCGCCGCCGACGAGGGCCTGGCCCGCCGGCTCAAGGCGCTGGCCTGCACCGCCCCGCTGCACGACCTGGACAACCGCAAGGTGAACCTGGCCGGCGAGTACGGCGGCTACGCGATGGCCGAGGTCGGCCTCGCCGCGATCGACCTGGTCACCCTCCACATGGACTTCGACACCGGCGCCGACCGCGACATAGTGCTGGCCCGCCTGCTGCCCCGGGTCGCCGCCCAGGCCGCCGTCCGGCCGGCCGCCGAGCACGAGCGGGTCGCCCGCTGGGTGCTGGAGTCGCTGATCAACGTCGGCAGCGTGGACCGCGGCTTCCGCGCCGTCTACGGCACCTTCGACCAGGACGGCGAGTACGTCCGGCGCGACTACGACTTCAAGCTGATCGAGGAGGTCCCCGGCCCCGACGGCGGCGTCTACCTGCGGACCACCGACGAGGCGGTCAACGTCCTGGTCGGCGCGCTGGACACCGACGTCACCTCGGCCCAGATCGCCGCCGAGGTCAAGCTGGAGGTGCTGATCCGCCGTGGCCGCCTGGCCGACGCCCAGCTCGCCGCCGAGCAGGCCCGCTACCGCACCGTCCAGTACGCGGAGACGCTGCGCCGCGCCCTGGAGGCGACCCGCCGCAACGTCCGCGCCGTGGACTGGATGCAGGCGATTCCCGACCTGATCGACGAGGCGCTCGACCACATCGCCGACCGCTACCGGCACGAGAACGCGATCCTCACCAACATCCGCAAGGCCCGCGACGAGGCGGAGGAGCCGGAGCACAAGCGCCGCGCCGCCGAACTGGTCGACATCGTCAAGGACTGCATCCGCCGCCACACCCAGCTGCAGACCCGGCTGCTGGAGGCCGGCCCGCTGTTCCGCGCCGAGCAGGACCGCCAGGCCTTCGCCACGCCGGGCGCCCGCAGCGGCGTCGACCTGTACGGGCAGCTGCTCGCGCCGGTCCTGCGGCTACCGCTGGAGCAGGCCGTCCGCCCGACCGGCGCCTTCTTCGCCCGGGGTGCCGGACTGCGCACCCCGGTCTCGGTCCGGGTCGCCGACCTGGTCGACCTGCTGCTCACCCCGCCCGTGGAGCGCGAGCACCTGGGCGCCGAGCTGCCCGATCCCGACCTGGTCGCCACCCCGGACGACTCCCGCTTCTCCGAGGCCCAGCTGGAGGCCGCCCTGGAGCTGCTGGACCTGCCGGCCGACGCCCCCCGGCGCCTGTCCGGCCTGCTCGCCGAGGCCCGCGGGCAGGACCCGGAGCTGCCGTACCTGGTCGCGCTGCTCGCCGTGCACGCGGCCAGCCCGCCGGTCGGTACGGCCTACCGGCAGGGCGAGGAGCGGCTGCTCTTCGCGGTCGACGACGGCACCCCGCTGAACGACCCGGAGTTCGGCGGCGCCGACCTGATCGTCGGCAGCGCCCTGCTCGACGCGGTGGGCATGGCGGCCGACCGCAAGGACGCCGGATGACACGCCGATCCGTCCCCGGTCACCGCACGGGCCACCCCCCGAGACCCCGCGCCTAGCCCGGCCGCAGCCCCCGGCCCCCGCGCGTACGACCCCCGCGCGTACGACCCCCACGCGTCCGGCCACCGGACCACCGGGGGCCACCGGACCGCCCGCCGCCCCACCGGCCCGTACCCGCCCCACCGGCCCGTACCCGCCCCACCAGCCCGTACCCGGCGGGTCCCGTGAAACCCGCGGGACCCGCGACACCCTCAAGGAGCACCGCCCGTGACGACCCACCACGACACGTCCTGGGCGCCCGACGGCGAGAGCGCCGCTCCCGCGGCGATCACCCCGGCCGACGTCGCCGACGCCGCCCGGCTGGTCTCCTTCGGCCTCCAGGCCAAGCTGCTGCCGGCCCGCGACGCCGAGTACGCCGAGCTGGTGCGCCGCCACCGCGAGGACCCTCCCTTCGCCCGGCTCGCCGACGCCGTAGCCACCGGCATGGGCCTGGTCGTCCTGGAGGTCTCCCCGCGTGCCGGGATGGCCGTCGCCGCCGCCGAGGACTCGGTGTTCGCGGTCCGGATGGGCGACTACTCCCGCCGCGCCGCCTCCGAGTCCGCCGACCGCTTCCTGCACGGGCTGGCCCACCTCGCGGTCGCCGCGATGGCCTTCCCGCGCCCCGAGGACCTCGCCGACGACGGCTACCTGGGCCGGATCACCGTCAACGGCGTGGACGCCTTCGTCCGCCAGGCCTGCCGCCGCCTGGAGGAGCAGGCCGACGCCGCCGGCGACAACACCGACCCGCAGAGCGACGCCCCCGGACTGGAGGCCGCCTGGCGGGTCTGGGCCCGGCGCACCTCCACCGGCGCCACCAAGGACGCCCGCCGGCTCTCCGGCTCCACCATCGGCATCGTGGCCAAGGCGGTGCTGTTCCTGGTCGACTCCGGCTTCCTGCAGAAGACCTCGGACGACTCCGGCGGCACCTACCGCACCACGGCCCGCTACCAGCTCCAGGTCCGCGACCTGGCGGGCAGCGCCGCCATGGCCGAGCTGCTGGAGCTCGGCGTCGTCCCGGTCTCCGACGGCAGCGCCACCCTGCTGCCCCCGGACACCGGGGACGAGCTGGTCGCCGACGCCGGTCTGCCGTTCCACGCGCTCTGACCGACCCCGCCACCGGCACCCGCGGCCCACCGCCGCCACCGGCACCCGCGGCCCACCGCCACCGCCGGCACCACTCAGGCACCATCGAGTACGCAGCACCACCCAGGCACCACCACCGCCGGCACACCCACCCGCCACCGACCCGCCGCCCACCCCCACTGGAGAACCGCCGCACATGTACGAGCTCAACCGGGTCCGCCTGTACTCCATCGGACCGGCCGGCGCCCGCTACGCCGACACGGTGCTCGACCTGCGCGGCGTCGGCGAGCCGGTCGCGGACCCGGCGCCCCAGCAGATCGGCCTGTTCGGCGAGGACCCCGACGGCCCGGTCCGCCGCCCCGCCCCCGCCGGCGTGCTCTTCCTGGAGAACGGCGGCGGCAAGTCCGTCCTGCTCAAGCTGATCTTCTCGGTGATGCTCCCCGGCCACCGCAACACCCTCGGCGGCGCCAGCTCCGGCGTGCTGCGCAAGTTCCTGCTCGCCGACGACTGCGGCCACGTCGCCCTGGAGTGGCAGCACACCGTCACCGGCGAGCTGATCGTGGTCGGCAAGGTCTCCGAGTGGCGCGGCCGCCAGGTCTCCTCCGACCCGCGCAAGTTCGCCGAGACCTGGTACTCCTTCCGCCCCGGCCCCGGCCTCACCCTGGACTCCCTCCCGGTCGCCGAGCGGGTCAGCCTGGCCGGCGACCAGAAGGCCCGGGGCCGGCGCCGCACCATGAAGGGCTTCCGCGACGCCCTCACCGAGGCCGGCAAGGCCCACCCCCACCTCGACCTGGTCTTCGAGGACGGCCACGACCGCTGGACCGAGCACCTCGGCGACCTCGGCCTGGACCCGGAGCTCTTCCGCTACCAGCGCGAGATGAACGCCGACGAGGGCGAGGCGGCCGGCCTGTTCGCGGTCAAGCACGACAGCGACTTCACCGACCTGCTGCTGCGCGCCGTCACCGACACCCGGGACACCGACGGCCTGGCCGACCTGGTCCACGGCTTCGCCGCCAAGCTGGGCCGCCGCTCCGAGCTCACCGCCGAGCGCGACTTCACCGCCGGCTCGCTCGACCTGCTGGAACGCATCGCCGAGGCCACCACCGCCCGCGAGTCCGTCCGCGAGGCGCACCGCTCCGCCGAGCGCCGTACCCGCAGGCTCGCCCACGCCCTCGCCTCCCGGGCCGCCGCCGAGCGCGACCGGGCCCAGGACCTCGCCATCGAGGTGGCCGCCGCCGCGGGTGCGGTGACCGCCGCCGAGGCCGACCGCACCCGGCACACCCTGATCACCGCCGAGCTCACCCACCGGCACGCCACCCTGGGCCTGGCCGCCGCCACCGCCGAGGCCGCCGCGCTGCGCCGCGAGCTCATCGACGCCCGTACCCTCCACTCGGCCTGGCAGGCCGCCGAGGCCGTGCTGCGCCACCGCGCCGCCGCTGACCGGGTCACCCGGGTGGCCGCCGCGATCCGCGAGGCCGAGCTCGACGCCGCTCCGGCCCTCGCCGCCCGCGCCCGGGCCGCCACCGCGCTGGCCCGCGCCCTGGAGGCCGCCGCCGCGACCGCCGAGTCCCGCGCCGACACCGAGGAGGAGCGCGCCGCCGAGCTCCAGGCCGACGGCGCCAAGGCCCAGTCGGACGCCACCGAGGCCGCCACCGCCGCCCAGAAGGCCCGCAGCGAGGCCGACCACCTGCGTCAGCGGCTCGCCGAGGTCGAGAGCGAGACCGAGGCCGCCGTCCAGGCCGGCTTCATCGACGCGGACGGGGACGTCGACCCGGCCCGCGCCGCCCTGCACGCCGCCGACACCGAGAAGTCCGTCAGCGCCGCCCTCGCCCAGGCCCGTACGGTCGCCGAGGGCGCCGCCGCCCGGCTGCGCGAGGCCGCCGCCGCCACCGGCCGCGCCGAGCTCACCGCCACCGAGTCCACGCCGAGC
>NZ_JBSGFD010000328.1:0-5897 GCF_053603215.1 Kitasatospora sp. NPDC004240
GCCCCTCCCCCCCCCCACCCCGGGCCGTGGGGCTCGCTCCCCCCCCTCCCCCCCACGGCCAGGCCTACCAGACCTGGACCATCCAGACCCCTGACCGTCGGACCACCCCGCGGGGGCGGGAGGACACCAGGTCCTCCCGCCCCTGCTCCCTTCGCTCCCCGGCAGTGAGCGGCCCCGGGGCACGGTCACCGCCGCCAGGTCCTTCGCGGTGAAGTGGATACGCAGCACATCGCCCCCGATGTCCGGATTCCCCGTGGTCGTGTCGGCCGACCAGTGACATTCGGCTCCATCCGTAGGTCGTTGTCGATGCAACTCTCGGCCAAGGAAGCTGTGTTCGGAACAACGCCGGAACAACGCCGGGGCGGTGCCGGGGCCGGCCGGGGTACGTGGCCCAGGCCGGTAGGGGCCGCCTGCGCGCCGAGGCGCGGCCGCCCGTGCGTTGCGCATCGACGTACGAGCCGGCGTCGGACCGTACGAAGGAGCACCGTCACGGGCCCGGTCGCCGGTGCGCCTCGTCGTGCCGCTCCCGATTTCTCCTGGAAAGGAAACCGATGGCCGATTCTCGGCACTCAGCCCTTCGTCTCCAGGGGGAGGCGAGGCGACCGGCGAACGCGTCGGAGCGCCCGACGGCACCGACCGGGCCGTCCCCGCGGCCCGGCTCGGGTGTGACGGCGATGGAGCTGTTGTCCTGCATGGACGAGTTGAGGCGCTGGTCCGGGCTGACCTACCGTCAGATAGCGCGGCAGGCGGAAGAGTGCGGTGATGTCCTGCCGCCCAGTACCCTCTGCACGGCCCTGGGCCGGCGGACCCTGCCGCAGGCGAGGGTGGTGATCGCGTTCGTCCGTGCCTGCGCGGGGGAGGGCGAGGTGCAGGCGTGGGCGGCGGCCTACGAGTCGGTGGCCCGGGCCGAGCACGCCCTGCGGCAGGTGGGGGCCGACGGGCCGGACCGGTCCCGCGCCGGGGACGGCGTCGCCCGGAACGGCCCGGCGCCGAAGGCCGATCCGGTGCTCGCAGGCCCGCACCGGCCGCCGCTCCCGCGCGCCCTCGCGGTGGGCGCGTGCTCCTTCGTGTGCGGCGCGGCCGTGATGAGGGTCCTCTGGGTCGCCCGGCGAGGCCGGCGCGGGCGCGGTGGGTCGAAGCCGCTCCCGCCGCGATGAGGCGGCGGCGCCCGCCCCCGCCGTACCGCGCGAACAGGCGTACACCGACGGCCGGGAGTCCCCCGCCCGCCGCGAGCGGTGGCCAGGGTGAAGGGCGCACGTCGTGGGGCCGACGTGGTGGGAGCCGGTGTGGAACAGGGCTCCTGGTCCTGTTCGGCACACCCCGGAGCTGTCCGGGACGTGTCCCGGACGCCGTCTCCCCTTGCCGCCTCTGACCGGTCCGCCACAAGGTGAGGTTGCCGTCGGGCCGACCCGGGCCCGCGGCGCAACCCTCCCAGTCGGATGGAGCACCGGCATGCGAGTTCGAGTCCTCACCGCCGCCGCGGGCATCGCGGCCCTGGCCGTCCTGGCGACCCCGGTCGCCGCCCAGGCGGCCACCCCGGCCACCCCGGCCGCCCCGTCGGCCCCGGCCGCCTCCGCCGCGGACTCCACCGCGCTGCTGTACAAGTGGCGGCCCACCAACGACGTCTACGGCAAGCAGGCCGACTGCAACCGGCGGGCGGCCTGGTGGTTCGACACCCACGCCGACGTCTACGGCGCCGAGTGCCGCTGGAACAGCGGCCTCGGCAAGTGGCAGGTCTGGATCCAGCGGTAGGAACGGCCACCCCGGAGCCGACGGGCATCGGGCAGCCACCCACCACAGGGCCCGTCCCGGAGCTCGTCGCCCGGGACGGGCCGGCGAACGCCTCACGCGGCCACGGGCCGCTCCAACGGCCGGCCTCCCTCGAACGAACCCGCCGCGGTCCGCCCACCCATGTGGTTCACTGTTCCAAAACGGAGCTACGCTCCAAGTTGGCCCGATGATCCAAGTTGGCACAGCGCTCCAAATGTGTCATCGTCGGGGCATGCCAACGCGAGCGCGCCGGACTCGGCGGCGTAACCAGGTGCTCTCCCGGGAGCAGATCATCGAGACCGCGATCGACCTCCTCGACACCGGTGGCGAGGGCGCCCTGACCGTCCGGGCGATGACCGATCGCCTGTCCACCGGGTCGGGGGCGATCTACTACCACGTCGGCAACCGGGACGAACTGCTGGACACGGCGACGGAAACCGTGATCACCACGGCTCTGGCAACCGAGCCCGCCGGGGCACGGGCCACACCCGAGGACGAGATCCGCGTCGTCGCACTGGCCCTGTTCGACGCCGTCGCCGAACACCACTGGCTCGCCACGCGGTTGACCCTCCAGATCATCCGCAACCCCGTCGGCCCGGTGACGGTGGGGATCTTCGAAAGGCTCGGCCGGCAGGTGGGCGCCCTGGGCGTCCCCCGGGCCCGCTGGTTCGACGCCGCCTCGACGCTCGTGCACTACGTCCTCGGCGCGATCAGCCAGAACGCCCGCGTCGAGGGGGACACCTCGGGCATCGACCCCGCCGCGGACCGCGAGGAGCTCTTCGACGCGACCTCGCAGGCGTGGCAGGACCTCGACGCCGAGTCCTACCCGTTCATGCACGCCGTCGCCGGCCAGATGAGAGAGCACGACGACCGCGAGCAGTTCCTCACCGGCATCGCCGTCGTCCTCGACGGCCTCACCCGCCTGCGCTGACCCCGCCGCCCCACCGGGCCGGGCAGCCGACCGGACCTCCCTGAACGGAGATCTCTCATGCATGACGTGGTGATCGCGGGCGGCGGCCCGGTCGGCCTGTTCCTGGCCGGCGAACTGGCCCTGTCCGGCTGCTCGGTCCTGATCCTCGAACGGGACCGGGAACCCACCTCACCGCTGAAGGCGCTCCCGCTCGGCCTACGGGGCCTGAACGCCGGCTCGGCCGAGACCCTCCACCGCCGCGGCCTGCTCGAAGCGGTGCTGGACGCCTCCGGAGCCGACGGGAAGAAGGTCGGCGCCGACCCCGACGCGAGTGAGGCGCCCGCTCCCCGCGACGTGTCCCACTTCGCGGGCATGGGCCTGGACGCGGGTGGCATCGACACGTCCGCCCTGCCGTTGCGGCTGCCCGGCCCGGTGCGCGACGACCTCGGACTCACCGCCCTGCTCATCCGGCCGGACGGCATCGTGGCATGGGCGGACGACCACCCCGACACCGAGGCGTTCCAACAGGCCGCGACCCGCTGGCTCGGCCACCCGCACGACTGAAGCTTGTTGCAGAGGGGTCGTCGATGTCGACGGTGACGATCCCGGGCGGATACGGCTCCGCACGGGCCCGGCGGTGTACCGTCCGGCATGCCGGAACCCCGGCCCGTCCGGGAGGGCGGCCCGGCGCCGCCCGTGCCCCGGTTGGCCACCGGATGAGCGGGTAACCCGGAGTTATGGGCACTGGCACCGGCATGACAGACGGTGACGACGAGCTCACCCCGGATGCGGGCGGCCGTCCGACCGTCGGCGTCGAGGAGGAGTACCTGCTGCTCGACCCGGACAGCGGCCTGCCGCTGCCGCACGTCGACGCGGTGCAGGAGGCGGCCGGGCTGCACCCCGCCGTGCACCACGCCGAGCTGCAGAACGAGCTGCTCCAGGCACAGGTCGAGGTGGCCACCCCGGTCTGCCGGGACCTCGCCGAGGTCGGCGGCCATCTGCTGCGCCTGCGGCACGCGCTCGCGGCCGCCGCCGAGACGGCCGACTGCCGGCTCGCCGCGTGCGGCACCGCCCCGTACGCGCCCTCCACGCCCCCGGCGATCGTCGACGCCCCGCGGTACCGCTCCATCAGGCGGAACATGTCGCGGCTGGCCGACGAGGCGCTCATCAACGGCATGCACGTGCACGTGGCCGTGCCCGACCCGCAGACGGGCGTCGAGGTGGTGAACCGCCTGCGGCCCTGGCTGCCGGTGCTGATCGCGCTGTCGGCCAACTCGCCGCTGTGGTACGGCTCCGACACCGGCTACGCGAGTTGGCGCACGGTGGTCTTCAGCCGCTGGCCGATCAGCGGGATCCCGCCGTACTTCGCGGACGCGGAGGACTACGAGCGCCGCATCGACCACCTGCTGGAGGCCCGGCTGATCCGCGACCGCGGACAGGTGTACTGGCAGGCCCGGCTCTCGGCGAAGTTCCCGACCGTCGAGCTGCGCGCGATGGACGTCCAGCTGCGCGCCGACGAGGCGGTGATGCTGACCGGGCTGGTGCGCGCCCTGGTCGTCACGGCGATGCGGGAGGCGGCCGCCGGACGTCCCGCGCCGGAGCGGGCGCCGGAGAGCCTGGAAGGCGCGGGGTGGCACGCCGCCCGGTACGGCATGGACGGCACCCTGCACGATCCGGCGACGGGACTGTCCCGGCCGGCCGGCGAGCTCGTCGCCTCCATGCTGGCCGCGCTCGCCCCGGTCATGGACGAACTGGGCGACACCCGCGCGGTGGTCCCGCTGGTCGACCGCCTGCTGAACGAGGGCAACGGCGCCGAACGCCAGCGCCGGCACCTGGCGGAACACGGGCGCTCCGGACTGATCGCGATGATCGCGGGGGAGAGCGCGGCGGCCTGAGCGGGATGGCCCGAGCGGGATGGCCCGAGCGTGGCGGGGGTCCCGTGCGGACATTCGGTGTCCGGACGGGCGTTCGTAGCCGCTTACTCGTTGGGGTGGGTCGACGGCGGGTGGTCTGTACCCGCATCGCTCGCTTGGCTTGAATCGACCCACTTCGTCGGAGGTGGAGCCGCGCGCGGCACCACCCCCGACCTCCAGCACCCACCGATGAAGTGGAGTCGGCCGTGACCCCTGTGCACGATGGCGTCTACGCGATCGCCAAGTCCGATGAGCAGTTGCTCACCCTCCAGGCCGGCAAGGAGTTCGTGGTCCTGCTGCCCCCGACCGGCGAACCCGGCGAGCAGGAGTGGCAGGTGAGCGGCGTCGCCAACGGAAACGTCGTCATCAAGAACCTCCGGCACGGCAGCTACATCGGCCTGGACGGACCGGTGGAGGAGAACCAGCAGGTCCGCGGCACCGCCGAGCCCTTCGAATGGGTGCTGCGCCAGAGTGCCGAGCGGTTCACGTTCCACGTCGTCGTCCCGGGCGGCCCGGTCGACGGCCGGGAACTGGCGCTGGACCTCAGCGTGCTGGACATCTTCCCGCAGCGCACCGCGCTGCGGCCGCTGGAGGTGAACGATCAGGGGCAGGCCTGGCTGTTCCAGTTCCACGAGTAGGACCGGTTTCCTCGGCCGGCTGCTGCGGAGCCGGCCGAGGTGGCCGTGAGGTGGAGCGCATGGTCACCACCACCCACGCCTCGCGCGTCGAGCGCTATCGAGCCGTGGCCACGAGATACGACAGACGTACCGTTTGCTCTGAAGCGACCGTGCCGGTCGCAGCCGTCAACGAGTGGCTGTGACCGGCACGGTCGCAACGCTCCTTCAGTGGACGCAGAACTCGTTGCCGACCGGGTCCTGCAGAACGGTCCAGGTGAGACCCGGAATGCTGTGCTCACCGACGACGCTCGCCCCCAGGGCGACCAGCCGCTCCACCTCCTCCGCCGGGCTCGTGCCGGGCGCGGCGGCGAAGTCGACGTGCACCCGGTTCTTGCCCTGCCGCTTCTCGGCCACACGCTGGAAACCCAGCGCCAGCGGTTGCGCCGTGACGATGACGAATTCGCCGTGGTCCTCGGCGATCTCGCCCCCCAGCGCGGTGGCCCACCACTGGGCCAGCTCCCGCGGTTCCGAACAGTCCACCGTGATCATCACTGCTGCCAGACTCATGGCCGTCACCCTAACCACGACCACCGACATTGATGCTGATACTCAGGTTCCGGTGGTCGTGGCTCTGCCACTGACTGACGTCCTGCTGGACTGTCTTCGCGTTGTTCTGTCCGGCCGCCG
>NZ_JBSGFD010000329.1:0-5896 GCF_053603215.1 Kitasatospora sp. NPDC004240
GCCGCCGCCGCGGCCCTCGCCGCCGAGCAGCGCACCGCCGCCCTGCTCGCCGCCGAGCCGCGCCTGGCCGACCTGCTCTCCCTCACCCCCTACCAGGAGGGCGCCGAGGAGGACGCCGGCTTCCTCACCCCCGCCGTCCTCGACCGCTCCGCGGAGGCCCTGCGCGAGCTGCTCGACGAGGCCATCGCCACCGCCGAGCGCACCCTGTTCGACCTGCGCACCGCCGCCGCCGACGACGCCCGCATCCTCGCCGCCCTCGGCGACGGCGGCCTGCTGCCGCCCGGCCCCGACGTGCTCGCCACCGTCGAGTACCTGGCCGAGCACGGCATCCCCGCGCTGCCCGGCTGGCGCTACCTCGCCCAGTCCGTCGACCCGGCCGACCACGAGGCGATCCTCGCCGCCCGGCCCGAGCTGGTCGACGGCGTGGTCATCACCGACCCCAGCTCGCTGGAGCGCGCCCGCGAGGCCCTGGCCGCCGCCGCCCTGCTGCCCCGCTCCACCGTCGCCGTGGGCGCCGCCGCCTCGCTGATCGCCCCGATCACCGAGGAGCCCGCCTTCTTCCTGGTGCCGCCGAACCCGGCCATGCACGACGAGTCCGCGGCCGACGGAGAACGCCGCGAGCTGCGCACCCGCGCCACCGCCCGCGAGGAGCACATCCGCGAACTCGCCGCCCGCCTCGGCGGCGACCGCGCGCTCGCCGCCCGCCTCGCCTCCTGGCACGCGTCCTGCCCGCCCGGCACCCTCGCCGAGCTCGCCGCCGCCGCCGGGGCCGCCCGCGAACACGCCGAGCAGGCCGCCGCCGCCCTCACCACCCTGCGCACCGAGCACGACGAGGCCGAGACCGACCACCACACCGCCGCCTGCGCCCACGAGGAGCACCGCGAGGCCGCCCAGCGCGCCCGCCGCCGTGCCGACGCGCTCTCCGGTCTGGCCTTCCGCCTGCGCGAGCGCGCCAACTGGACCCGCTCCCTGCGCGAACTGGCCGAGGACGCCACCGAGTGCGACCGCCGCCGGACCCAGTGCGCCGAGCGCGCCCGCACCTGCGACGAGGACCGCCGGGCCGTCCAGCGCGCCGCCGACGACGCCCGCCGCACCGCCCGTACGCTGCGCGCCGAGCGGGCCGAGATCCCCGCCGCCGAGCAGACCGACGAGCCCGGCGACACCACCCCCGCCGCCCTGCCCGCGCTGCGCGAGGCCTACCGCGCCGCCGCCCAGCTGTACGAGAAGGTCGGCGTCGGCGCCGACCTTCGGGCCGAGCAGGCCCGCGCCGAGGGCGACGAGGCCGCCGCCGCGGCCGAGCTCGACCGCCTCACCAACAAGGTCCGCACCCGCGCGGAGGAGCTGCTGGGCAGCACCGACGGCGCCGACGGCCCGGCCCGCCAGGCCGCCGCCGCCCGCGCCGAGGAACTCGTCGCCACCATCGAGGCCCGCTCCGCCGCCGCCAGCGAGCAGCTGGGCCGGCTGCGCGGCGAGGCCGAGCGCTCGGCCCCCGCCGACGGCGAGGCCCACACCGAGCTGCCCGAGGACCTCGTCCCCACCGACCCCGAGCACGCCCAGACCCTGCTGCGCACGGCCACCGGCCGGCTCGCCGAGCGCCGCGAGGCCCTGGACGCGGCCCGTACCGCCCACGCCGACCTCCAGCGCACCTTCGACTCCGCCCAGGCCGCCGCCGCCGACTTCGACGAGCACGCCGGCCAGCTGCGCGACGGCCTGCGCGAGCACCAGGACGAGGACGGCCCGGCCGTCGAGCCGTACCTCGGCGCGCTCGCCGACGCCCGGATCGCCGCCGCCGAGGCCCGCCGCACCCTGCGCTCCGCCGCGGGCGAGCTGTCCTCCGCCGAGCTCGCCGTCCGCGACGCCTCCGACGCCCTGGTCCGGCATGCCAACGCGGCCCGCTACGAGGCCGTCCGCACCCCGGCCCGCCAGCAGATCCGCGAGCTGCCGGCCTCCGCGCTGCCCGACCACGCCGCCGCCTGGGCCGCCGCCTTCGCCCCCCGGCTGCGGGTGCTCACCGACGAGCTCGCCCAGTTGGAGAAGAACCGCGGCTCGATCGTCGACCGCCTGCGCGGCCTGGTCGAGTCCTCGCTGACCACCCTGCGCGCCGCCCAGCGGCTGTCCCGCCTCCCCGAGGGCCTGGGGGAGTGGTCCGGCCAGGAGTTCCTGCGCATCCGCTTCGAGGACCCGGACCACGCCACCCTGGTCGAACGCCTCGGCGAGGTGATCGACGAGGCCACCCGGGCCGCCGTCCGCAAGAACAGCGACCTGCGCCGCGACGGCATGTCGCTGTTGCTGCGCGGTGTCGCCGCGGCGATCGGCCCGCGCGGGGTCAGCGTCGAGATCCTCAAGCCGGACGCGGTGCTGCGCGCCGAGCGGGTCGGCGTCGGCCAGATGTCCGACGTCTTCTCCGGCGGCCAGCTGCTCACCGCGGCCATCGCGCTGTACTGCACGATGGCCGCGCTGCGCGCCAACGACCGCGGCCAGTCCCAGCTGCGCCACGCCGGCACGCTGTTCCTGGACAACCCCATCGGCCGCGCCAACGCCACCTACCTGCTGGAGCTCCAGCGTGCGGTGGCCGACGCGCTCGGCGTCCAGCTGATCTACACCACCGGCCTCTTCGACACCACCGCGCTCGCCGAGTTCCCGCTGGTGATCCGGCTGCGCAACGACGCCGACCTGCGGGCCGGCCTCAAGTACATCTCGGTGGAGGAGCACCTGCGCCCGGGCCTGCCGGCGCCGCAGGACCCGGACGGCCCGGCGATCCACGGCGAGATCACCGCCACCCGGATGTTCAAGCGTCCGGCGGAGGTACCGCTCTCCTCGTGATCTTCATAGGGTGGTCGCCATGCTGACGATCGCTCACTTCAGTGACATCCACCTCGGCCAGGACCATGACGGCGACGGCGGGGCCAGGGCCCGTGAGCGGGCCGAGCGGGTGATGGCGTACCTCGACGCCCTGCCCGGCCCGCTCGACGCCGTCCTGGTCACCGGCGACCTCGCCGACCACGGCCTGCCCGGCGAGTACGAGCAGGTCGCCGAGGTCCTGGACTCCCGCCACCCGGTGCTGCACTGCCCCGGCAACCACGACGTGCGCGGCCCCTACCGCCGGGTGCTGCTGGGGGAGGAGCCCGCCGACGGCCCGATCGACACCGTGCGCCGGCTGCCCGGGGCGGACGTGTTCCTGCTCGACTCCTCGATCCCCGGCAGCGACGAGGGCCGGCTCGCGCGGGAGACGCTGGACCGGCTGGACGCCGCGCTCGCGGAGGGCGACCAGGACCGTCCGGCGCTGGTGACCTTCCACCACCCGCCGGTCGAGCTCCACCTGCCGTACGTCGACCCCATCCGCCAGTTCGGCGAGGAGCGGCTGGCCGCCGTCCTGGCCCGGCACCCCCGGGTGGCCGCGCTGCTCTGCGGCCACGCCCACACCGGCGCGGCCACCCGCTTCGCCGGGCTGCCGCTGCTGGTCGCCCCCGGGGTGGTCTCCACCGTCACGCTGGCCTGCGAGAGCGGGGAGGACGGCGGGCAGGTCGTCTTCGACCAGCCGCCGATGGTCGCCTTCCACGTGCTGGACGACCAGGGGCGGCTGACCACCCACTTCCGCGCGGTGCCCTAGCCGGTCGGCTGCGCGGTGTCCTGGCCGGTCGGCCCGCCGGCCGGGTCCTCCCGGCGGGCGCCGGCCAGGACGGCGTCGAGCAGCCCGGGGAAGAGCTCCGCCAGGTCGGCGTGGCGCAGCGTGCTCATCCGCGCGGTGCCGCGCCGGTGCTGGTGGATCACCCCGGCCTCGCGCAGCACCCGGAAGTGGTGCGTGGTGGTGGACTTGGTGACCGGCAGGTCGAAGGCGGTGCAGGACATCTCGACGTGACAGTCGTGGAGCTCGCGTACGATCCGCAGCCGGATCGGGTCGGCCAGGGCGTGCAGCACCTGCTCCAGCCGGATCTCCGCGAGGGCGGGCTCGGGCAGCAGGGTGACGCTCTCGGTGGTCATGCGGGCTCCTCGGTCGCGGGGCGGCAGGGGCGGTGCACCGACCATCGTACGAGAGGTATCGAAGTTCGAGGGTTCTCGTAGTACGGTGTTCGGCGTACCAGCATCGCGCTGTCGTACGCCGCTGCGCCACACCCCACCGAGGAGCCGTCGTGACCGCCCTGTTCGAGCCGATCACCCTTCGCTCGCTGACCGTCCGCAACCGCGTCTGGCTCTCACCGATGTGCACCTACTCGGCGCTCCCGGACGGCGACGGCGCGGGCGTGGCCACCGACTTCCACCTCGCCCACTACGGCTCCCGGGCCGCCGGGGGCGCCGGCCTGGTGATCGTGGAGGCCACCGCGGTGCGCCCCGAGGGCCGGATCTCCCCGTACGACCTCGGTCTGTGGAACGACGCCCAGGCCGAGCGGCTCGCCCGGATCGCCGCGCTGATCGAGGCCCACGGCGCCGTCCCCGCGATCCAGCTCGCCCACGCCGGCCGCAAGGCCGCCACCGACCGGCCCTGGCGGGGCGGCGGCCGGGTGTCCGAGGAGCTCGCCTGGCAGAGCGTCGGCCCGTCCGCCGTGCCGTTCGGCGAGCTGCCCGCCCCGCAGGAGCTGACGGTCGAGCAGATCCAGTGCGTGGTAGGGGACTTCGCCGCCGCGGCCCGTCGCGCGTTGGCCGCGGGCTTCCGCGCCGTCGAGATCCACGGCGCCCACGGCTACCTGATCCACTCCTTCCTCTCCCCGGCGGCCAACCACCGCACCGACGGCTACGGCGGCACCTTCGAGGGCCGCAGCCGCCTCGCCCGGGAGGTCGCCGCCGCGGTCCGCGAGGTCTGGCCCGAGGAGCTGCCGCTGCTCTTCCGCGTCTCCGCCACCGACTGGCTGGACGGCGAGCCCTCCTGGACCCCCGACGAGACCGTGCTGCTGGCCAAGGAGCTCCGTGGGATCGGCGTCGACCTGCTCGACGTCTCCAGCGGCGGCACGTCCCCGGCGGCCAGGATCCCGGTCGGACCCGGCTACCAGGTCCCGTTCGCGGCCGAGGTCCGCGCCGCCACCGGGCTGCCCACCGCCACGGTCGGCCTGATCACCGAGCCCGCCCAGGCCGAGGAGATCCTCGCGGACGGCCGGGCCGACGTCGTCCTGCTGGGCCGCGAGCTGCTGCGCGACCCGTACTGGCCGCTGCACGCCGCCCGCGAGCTCGGCGCCGAGCGCGCCTGGCCGCAGCAGTACGGCTACGCGGTGGGCAGCCGCGGCTGACGTCCCGTCGCCGGGGCGCCCCCCGGGCCGGTCGGGCGGGCGCCCGGCGGGCCCGGGGGCGGCACCCGTCCGGCCGGCCCGGGCCGCACCCGGCTGCCCGCCATCGGGGTGGCCGAATGGGGCCCGCGCATCCGCTGAGCGGCGATCTGACGCGAGATCACGATCTCCAGCAGGCACCAGGCCGTGCCGAACACCCCCAGCGCCATCGCCAGCAACGCCGGTGTCAGCAGCCCTCTGCCCGCGTACGAGGCGAGCGTCGCGACCATGATCCAGACCAGTGTGAACGCCAGACAGAGCACCGCCCGCACGGCGGCGGACCGTACCTCGTCGGGCATCCGGCGACGGCGGCGGGCGACTGACATCGGGCGACCCCCAGGCACGGTCACGGCGGCTACGGTGGCGGAGCGGCGCGTACGGCGCGCGTCCACCGCACACTCTGCCCCCTCGCACCCCGGCCATGCGTCCAAATACAGCGATCCGTCGCCAAATCGTGTGATCTGCCGTCAACCGGGGCAAGCCGCGTCAGCCGAGCTGCTGCTCCGGCTCCTCCAGCGCGCCGGTCACGATGGTGCGCGTCGCCCGCCCGGCCTGCTCCTCCGACCCCTGCTCCTCCGACCCCTCGTCGCCGCCCGCCCGACCGCCGGCCGGGCGCCGGGACGACGCAACCCCCGCCGGGC
>NZ_JBSGFD010000330.1:0-5887 GCF_053603215.1 Kitasatospora sp. NPDC004240
CGGAGAACTCGCTCACCTCCCGGCTGTTCCGGTCCGTCTCGGCCGGCTGGTCGCGCGCCGCCGCGCGGTCCGCCCGTCCACCGCGATCTTCCAGGCTCCGGTCTTCCAGGAGCCGGCCCCCTACGTCGCCCCGTCCGCTGCCGCCGCGCCGCAGCCCGTCGCCGAGGCCCCGGCCGCGGCGGCCCAGGCCCCCGCGGCCACGGAGGAGGACGAGTTCGAGTACAGCGGCGTCGGCCGCCGCCGCCGGGTCCGCACCTCCGTGCGGGTCCAGCCGCCGGCGCGCCAGAGGGCCGCGGAGCGGGCCGCCGAGAGGGCGGCCGAGAAGGCTGAGAAGGCCGCCGAGAAGGCGGTCGAGAAGGTCGTCGAGGAGCCCGCCGAGGCCCGGGCCGCCGTCGAGTCCGCCGCCGGCCCCGAGCAGGAGGCCGAGTGGGAGGAGGACCGTCCGTCCCGTCGTCGCCGTCGTGGTGGCCGTCGTCGCCGTCGCGGTGAGGCCGAGGACTTCGAGGCCGAGGTCACCGAGGCCGAGCAGCCCGAGGAGCCGACCGCCGAGGGCGCCGTCGAGGAGGACGAGCACGACGAGGAGGACGACGAGCTGGCCGCCGGCCTGTCCTCGTCCCGTCGCCGTCGTCGCCGTCGTCGCCGCAGCGGTGAGGCCGGCGCCACCGAGAGCGCCGAGACCACCGAGGACGGCGTCCGCACGGTGGTGAAGGTCCGCGAGCCGCGCCGCCGCTCCACCGAGCCGTCGTTCGACCCGGACGAGGTGCAGTCCATCAAGGGCTCCACCCGCCTGGAGGCCAAGAAGCAGCGCCGCCGCGAGGGCCGCGAGCTGGGCCGCCGCCGGGTGCCGATCATCACCGAGGCCGAGTTCCTGGCCCGCCGGGAGTCGGTCGAGCGCGTCATGGTGGTGCGCCAGAACGGCCAGCGCACCCAGATCGGCGTGCTGGAGGACGGCGTGCTCGTCGAGCACTACGTCAACAAGGAGCAGGCCACCTCGTACGTCGGCAACGTCTACCTGGGCAAGGTCCAGAACGTGCTGCCGTCGATGGAGGCCGCCTTCGTCGACATCGGCAAGGGCCGCAACGCGGTGCTGTACGCCGGTGAGGTCAACTTCGGCGCGCTGGGCGGTCACGGCGGCCCGCGCCGGATCGAGTCGGTGCTGAAGTCCGGCCAGTCCGTGCTGGTCCAGGTCTCCAAGGACCCGATCGGCCACAAGGGCGCCCGCCTGACCAGCCAGATCTCGCTGCCCGGCCGCTACCTGGTGTACGTGCCCGAGGGCTCGATGACCGGCATCTCCCGCAAGCTGCCGGAGAACGAGCGCGCCCGGCTGAAGCAGATCCTCAAGAAGATCGTCCCGGACGACGCGGGCGTCATCGTGCGCACCGCCGCCGAGGGCGCCTCCGAGGACGAGCTGACCCGCGACGTCCAGCGGCTGCAGCAGCAGTGGGAGGAGATCCAGAAGAAGGCCGCCACCGGCAACGCCCCGGCGCTGCTGTACGGCGAGCCGGACATGACCGTCCGGGTCGTGCGCGACATCTTCAACGAGGACTTCACCAAGGTCATCGTCTCCGGCAACGAGGCGTGGAACACCATCCACGACTACGTCTCCAACGTGGCCCCGGACCTCGCCGAGCGCCTCCAGCGCTGGACCTCCGAGGTGGACGTCTTCGCCACCTACCGGATCGACGAGCAGCTGATGAAGGCGCTGGACCGCAAGGTCTGGCTGCCCAGCGGCGGTTCGCTGGTGATCGACCGCACCGAGGCGATGGTCGTCATCGACGTCAACACCGGGAAGTTCGTCGGCCAGGGCGGCAACCTGGAGGAGACGGTCACCCGGAACAACATCGAGGCGGCCGAGGAGATCGTGCGCCAGCTGCGGCTGCGCGACCTCGGCGGCATCATCGTGATCGACTTCATCGACATGGTGCTGGAGTCCAACCGGGACCTGGTGCTGCGCCGCCTGCTGGAGTGCCTGGGCCGGGACCGGACCAAGCACCAGGTGGCCGAGGTCACCTCGCTGGGCCTGGTGCAGATGACCCGCAAGCGGGTCGGCCAGGGCCTGCTGGAGTCCTTCTCCGAGGCCTGTGTGCACTGCAACGGCCGCGGCGTGATCGTGCACATGGAGCAGCCGACCGCCGCGGGCGGCGGCGGCCACGTGCACGCGGCCGGCGAGCCGGCCCAGGGCGGCGGCAAGCGCCGGCGCCGGGGCAAGGGCGGCGCGGGCCAGGAGGAGCCGCTGCCCGTCGAGGCCGCGCAGACCCCGGAGCTCGTCGAGGCCGGGGAGCTCGCCGAGGAGGCGGAGCCCGTCGAGGTCGTCGAGGTCGTGACGCCCGAGGTCGTGGAGCCCGAGCCGGTGGCCGTCCCGGAGCCCGTCGTGGCCGAGGCCCCGGCCGCCCCCGCGGCGCCCGCCGGCCGTACCCGCCGCCGTGCGGTGCGCAAGGCGACGGCTCCGGCCGGTGCGCCGGGCGAGGCCGAGATCGTGGTGCTCCAGGCGCGGGCCGACGCGGCCATGGAGGCGGCCCTCGCGGCCGCCGCCCCGGCCGTCGAGGCCGCCGCGGAGCCGGTCGTCGAGGCCGCCGTCGAGCCGGCCGTCGAGGCCGAGCCCGTCGTCGAGGCGGAGGAGCCCGCCGAGGTCGAGGCCGCCGTCGAGGCGCCCGCCGCGGAGGCCGTCGAGGCCGCCGAGCCGGTGACCGAGGCCGCCGCCGAGGAGTCCGGCGAGGAGCCGGCCGCCGAGGAGGCGCCCGCGCCCAAGAAGCGGGCCGCGCGCAAGACGGCCGCCAAGAAGACCGCCGCCAAGAAGACCACGGCGGCGGCGAAGAAGACCACCGCCCGCAAGACCGCGACCAAGCGGACGAGCGCGGCGGCCAAGAAGGCCGCGGCCGCCGAGGGTGATTCGGCGGCGGAGTAGTGCCCCGGTCCCGGGGGCGGGCGATCGCCCGCCCCCGGGCCTGTACGGTCCGGTTTGCCCCTCCGGCGGCCGGTCCGTATTCTTGACCCTCGGCGTGTCTACGCCATGCTCCCGAGCACATCACCTTCCGGGGCCTTCGCGAGAAGAGTCCTGGGAGAGGCCCCTGTGTCCGTACCCAGGTGGCTGGCATCGGGGGTTCCGACCGAGTAGGGAAAGTAGGTACCGCATGTACGCGATCGTTCGCGCAGGCGGCCGCCAGCACAAGGTCGCCGTCGGCGACGTGCTGGAGATCGACCGTATTGAGGCCAAGCCGGGTGACTCGGTCGAGCTCTCGACCATCCTGGTCGTCGACGGTGAGGCCGTCACCTCCGACCCGTGGGTGCTCGCCGGCGTGAAGGCTCACGCCGAGGTGGTCGACCAGACCAAGGGCGACAAGATCGTCATCCTGCGCTACAAGAACAAGACCGGCTACCGTCGTCGCCAGGGTCACCGCCAGCAGCACACCGCTGTGCGGATCACGAGCATCGACTCCGTCAGCAAGTAAGGGGATAGCGAGATGGCACACAAGAAGGGCGCAAGCTCTACCCGGAACGGCCGTGACTCGAACGCCCAGCGCCTCGGCGTGAAGCGCTTCGGCGGCCAGGTCGTCTCGGCCGGCGAGATCCTCGTCCGCCAGCGCGGCACCCACTTCCACCCGGGTGCGGGCGTCGGTCGCGGTGGCGACGACACCCTGTTCGCGCTGACCGCCGGTGCGGTGCAGTTCGGCACCCGCCGCGGCCGCAAGGTCGTCAACATCGTGGCCACCGAGGCCTGAGTCCCAACGGACTCGTCGTGAAGGGTGGGCCGGAATGATCCGGCTCACCCTTCGCGTTTTAACCAGGTCAACACCTTTCGCATTTCGCACTGGAGGCACACCCCATGACCACCTTCGTGGACCGCGTCGAGCTGTACGTCGCCGCGGGTAACGGGGGCCACGGCTGCGCCTCCGTGCACCGGGAGAAGTTCAAGCCGCTCGGCGGACCGGACGGCGGCAACGGCGGCGAGGGCGGCAGCGTCATCCTCATCGTCGACTCCCAGGTCACCACCCTGCTGGAGTACCACCACTCGCCCAAGCGCAAGGCGACCAACGGCAAGCCCGGCGCCGGCGGCAACCGCACCGGCGCGGACGGCCAGGACCTCGTCCTGCCGGTGCCGGACGGCACCGTGGTGCTCGACAAGCGGGGCAACGTGCTCGCCGACCTGGTCGGCCACGGCACCAGCTTCGTCGCCGCCCAGGGCGGCCGCGGCGGCCTGGGCAACGCGGCGCTGGCCTCGGCCCGCCGCAAGGCGCCCGGCTTCGCGCTGCTCGGCGAGCCCGGCGACGCCCGCGACATCGTGATGGAGCTCAAGTCCGTCGCCGACGTCGCGCTGGTCGGCTACCCGAGCGCCGGCAAGTCCTCGCTGATCTCGGTGCTCTCCGCCGCCAAGCCGAAGATCGCGGACTACCCCTTCACCACCCTGATCCCCAACCTCGGCGTGGTCACCGCCGGCGACACCGTCTACACGGTCGCCGACGTCCCCGGCCTGATCCCCGGCGCGAGCCAGGGCCGCGGCCTGGGCCTGGAGTTCCTGCGGCACGTCGAGCGCTGCACGGTGCTGGTGCACGTGCTGGACTGCGCCACCCTGGAGCCCGGCCGTGACCCGCTGAGCGACCTGGAGACCATCGAGGCCGAGCTCGCCGAGTACGGCGGCCTGGACGACCGTCCCCGCCTGGTCGCGCTCAACAAGATCGACGTGCCGGACGGCCAGGACATCGCGGACCTCACCCGCGCCTCGCTGGAGGAGCGGGGCTACCGCGTCTTCGAGGTCTCGGCGGCCTCCCGCAAGGGCCTGCGCGAGCTGAACTTCGCGATGGCGCAGATCGTCGCCGAGGCGCGCGCCGCCAAGCCGGTCGAGGAGTCGACCCGGATCGTGCTGCGGCCGGCGGCCGTGGACGACGCCGGCTTCACCATCACCGAGGAGGACGGCGCCTACCGCATCCGCGGCACCAAGCCGGAGCGCTGGGTCCGCCAGACCGACTTCGCCAACGACGAGGCCGTCGGCTACCTCGCGGACCGGCTGGCCCGCCTCGGTGTCGAGGACCAGCTGTGGAAGGTCGGCGCCCACGAGGGCGACACGGTCATCATCGGCCCCGACGAGAACGCGGTCGTCTTCGACTGGGAGCCGACCATGGCCGCCGGCGCCGAGATGCTCGGCCGCCGCGGTGAGGACCACCGCCTGGACAGCCCGCGTCCGGCGGTCGACCGCCGTCGCGAGCGGCAGAAGGGCCGGGACGCGGCCGAGGCCGAGTTCCTGGCCTTCGAGGCGCTGTCCAGCGGCCGTCAGTCGGCCGTCGAGGGCGATGACGAGGACTGACACCCCGTCGAACGGCGACGGCCCCGCTCCCTGTGCGACAGGGGGCGGGGCCGTCGCCGTTCATCCGGCCGCCGGGGTCACTTGGACCAGGAGGCCTGGAGCTTCAGCGGGTCGGCGAGGTCGGTGTAGCCGACCTGGCTGACGGCGTTGCCGGGCAGCGAGATGATGTTGCAGCCCTTGACCGTGACGCCCTTCGAGAAGCCCTGGAACTTCGCGCCGAGGCACTGCGGGAGCGGCGTCGCGGCGCTGATCACGAAGGTGCCGTTCTTGCCGTTCTGGTCGTAGGCGACGAACTTCGAGTCCGGGGCGGTGAAGGAGAGCGAGGTGTCGCTCGTGTTCTTCATCTCGTAGTTGAGGTAGATCAGGGTGCGGCCCTCGAGGCCGGTGGTGCTGATCTTGGCGGCCTGCAGGTCCTTGATCGACCCGGGCTCCCAGCCCGTGACGGTGACCTCCAGCTTGGCGCTCTTCTGGCTCTGCTTGTCGGTGAAGTCCACGGTGGCCGACTGGCCGACCTTCACCGGGTTGGCGGCCTTCGGCGCGGCGCCCGCGCCGCCGGCCGCACCGCCCGCGGCGGCTCCGCCGGAGGCC
>NZ_JBSGFD010000331.1:0-5831 GCF_053603215.1 Kitasatospora sp. NPDC004240
GGCTCCCCGGCGGGCTCCGCCGGGGCGGTCGCAGCCGGGGCGGCGGGGGCAGCGGCGGGCACCAGCGGGGCACGGGTGACGAGCGGGCGATGGGCGAGCCGGGCCGGGGCGGTGCCGGCGTCCGAGCCGAGGTAGAGGTCGGAGAGCAGGTGGGAGGCGTTGCCGTAACCCGGCGGGGCGGTGCCGACGCCCTCGTCCAGGGTGACGGTGAACGCCGGGAGCGGGCCGTCGTCCCCGGTGGCGCCGGGACGGACGGTGGAGCGCCGCTCGACCCGCAGGACGGCGGTGCGGAAGGTGCCGGCCAGCTCCAGGCTGCCCTCGGCGGCGGAGGAGGTGGCGCCGTCCGCGGAGCCGTCGGCGCCGACCGGGGCGAGGCTGTTGCCGTCGACCGTCCAGCCGGGCCACTCGGTGCGGTTGACCAGCGTGGGGGCGGCCGGGGAGCCGCCGGTGACGGTCAGTCGGCTCGCGGTGGCGGCGACGGTGGCGGTGCCGGAGTCGGGCCCGGGGGTGAGGCCGGCCAGGCCGCTGAGGTGCAGCCGGGGATTGCGGACCGGGCGGGAGAAGGTGAGCCGGAGTGTTCCCAGAGTGCGCCAGGAACCGTCCGCCTGCGGACGGTCCTCGGTGATCCGGAAGGTCTGCGCCGGGTCGCCGGGCCGCAGGCCGTCCGAATAGAGCGCGGCCGCCCGCCCCCCTCCCGCACGGTCGGACAATTCGCCCGGCAGGGCGGTCACCGAGGCCCCGGGAACGGCGGTGAATTCGAGTTGGACGACGAGGCCGGAGGGGAGAACCGCACGTTGCGCGGCCGACCAGGTGTCAGGTGACTGCTGGGCCCGGGAGAACGGCGGATTCCAGCCGATCAGCATTCCGCCGGCCAATGTCAGGACGGCGGTCGCGGCCGGCACCCGTCGCAGGGCGACGCGGACGCGGGGGGCGCACCGGTCGGAGGCGGACGGTGCGGCGCCGTGGGGGGACTGTCGGCTCATCCGGCTCTCCTCCGGCCCCGGGTGCCGGGGCGGTGAACACAGCTCCTGGGCACAAGATCTGACAAAACGGAATCACGATCCAGGTCCGGTCATACCGCGACACCTGCGTCACCGGCCGGGCCCCACCCGAATGGCCGCCGTCCGACCGGCAGGACGGGATGTACCCGAAAGAGCCGTATTTGATCCATTAGGCGGCGCGTCCAGGTGATACCGATCGATTCCGGGTGATTCCAACTCGCCGATACTGATCGGTACCTGACCATTCACCGGATAAGCCTGTTCGAATTGGGCACCCGCTCAGTAGAGTCGGGGCCCGTGACCATAAACCCCGTATTGATCAAGAGCAGCTTCGCGGTCGTCGAACCCCACGGTGCCGCCGTCACCGGGTACTTCTACCAGCACCTGTTCGAGCACAACCCCGGCGTCCGCGGCCTGTTCGCCGCCCACCTGGACGAGCAGCAGGACCGCCTGTGGGCCGCCCTCGGCACCCTGGTCACCCACCTGGAGGACACCGAGACGCTGGTCGGCGTCCTGCAGGGCCTCGGCCGCCGGCACGCCGCGTACGGCACGCTGGCCGAGCACTTCCCGGCGGTCGGCGCCAGCCTGCTGGCCACCCTGGAGCACTACGCGGGCGAGGCCTGGACGGCGGAGACCCGGGAGTCCTGGACCGCCGTGTACGGCGTGGTCACCGAGGTCATGGCAGAGGCGCTCGCCACCGCCAAGTCCGAGTCCGCCTAGCGTCGCCGCGGTGCCCTTCGACCCCGCGGTCATCCGCGCCAGCTTCGCCGTCGTCGAGCGCCGCGCCGACCACATGGCCAAGTACTTCTACGCCCACCTGTTCGCCAACAACCCGGGGGTGCGGGACTTCTTCCCCGCCGAGATGGCCGAGCAGCGCGACCGGCTGTTCGCCGCGCTCACCCAGCTCGTGCTGCGGCTGGAGAGTCCCGAGCAGCTGACCGGCTACCTGCGGGCGCTCGGGCGCGACCACCGCAAGTTCCAGGCCGCGCCCGAGCACTACCCGGCCGTCGGGGCCAGCCTGATCGCCGCGCTGCGGCACTTCTCCGGGCACGCCTGGACCCCTGAGATCGAGAAGGCCTGGACCGAGGCGTTCACGGTGATCGCCGAGGTGATGATCGGGGCGGCGGCCGAGGTCCCGGACTCCGTCCCCGCCTGGTGGGACGCCGAGGTGACCCGCCGCCGCCGCGCCGGCCCCGACGTCGTGGTGCTCACCCTGGCCCCGCACGGCCGGTACCCCTTCGTCCCGGGCCAGTACCTCACGCTCGCCAGCCCGCGGGTGCCCAAGGTCTGGCGGCCGTACTCGATCGCCAACGCGCCCCGGCCGGACGGCAGCCTGGACGTCCACGTGCGCCGGGTGCCGGACGGGCTGCTGAGCACCGCACTGGTCAACGACGTCATGCCGGGCGAGCGGGTCAGGCTCGGGCCGGCGCTCGGCGAGGCCGTGCTGGACCCGCACTCCCGCCGCCCGCTGCTGGCGGTGGCCGGCGGCACCGGCTGGGGGCAGATCAAGGCCCTGCTGGAACAGCTCACCGCCGCGCCCGACGGCCGTCCGGTCACCGCGGTGCTGGCCGCCCGGGCGGACTCCGACCAGTACGACCTGGCCGAGGTGGAACGGCTGGTGGCCCGCAACCCCCGGCTGGAGGTGCTGCTGGCCGCCCCGGAGCCCGGCGGGGGCCGGGCCGACGTCACCGGGCTGATCCGCGGGGCGCTGGCCGAGCGCGGCGACTGGGCCGGCTGGGACGTCCACCTCAGCGGGCCGTACGACCTGGCGCCGGCGCTGACCGAGCTGCTGACCGGGCTCGGCGCCGAACCCGCCCTGATCCGGCACGACCCGGTGCCCGACACCTTCAACCGGGCCCGGCCGCTGACCTCCTCGGAGTGGTTCCTGGACCGGCGGAACGTGCCGTGGATCAACCCGACCGACCTGGGGTGAACCGCCCCGGAACGACGGAAGCCCCCGGCCGATGGCCGGGGGCTTCCCGTGGTGCGCTCAGCAGGATTCGAACCTGCAACCTCTTGATCCGTAGTCAAGTGCTCTATCCGTTGAGCTATGAGCGCAAGTGCCGGACCCGTGGGACCGAAACTCGCGGAGGTTGGTGCGCTCAGCAGGATTCGAACCTGCAACCTCTTGATCCGTAGTCAAGTGCTCTATCCGTTGAGCTATGAGCGCTCGCCCTGGGGAACGTGTCTCCGGGGCGGTGCGGGGACAACATTACATGACCTGCGACGTGGGGCGAAATCGATTGATCCGGGCCCCTCGCCGGCCCCTCCCGGGGGCCCCGGCCCACCCCTCCCGGGCCGCTCCGCACACCCGCCCCGACATGCGGAAGAGCCCCGGCACGCGAAAGAGCCCCGCCGATGTGATCATCGACGGGGCTCTCATCGGCGGAGGCTGAGGGATTTGAACCCTCGATCAGGAATAACCCCGAAACCGCATTAGCAGTGCGGCGCCATAGACCGGACTAGGCGAAGCCTCCTCCACATGGACCGTGTCCGCAGGGCGGAACCGTTCCGTGTGCCTGTGATGATGCCACAACCCGGGGGCCCGGCACCAACCACCGCCAACGTTACTAGGCGGGTCGTCCCCACCGCAAAGAAGAATGAGATACTGCCTTCTCCGGAGGAGCTGCCCTGAGCCGAGGAGACCTGTCGACGTGAGCAGCAGGCCGATCCGAGGCGCTGCTCGCCTCGCCGCCATACTCGACGCCCTACCCGACGCCCTGCTGCTGGTGAACAGCAACGGCACCGTCGTCGACGCCAACAACGCGGCGGTCCAGGCCCTGCAGGCCCCCGGCACCTCGCTGGTCGGCATGGGCGTGCTGGACCTCCTGCCCGAGTTCGACCCCAGCCGGATCCCCGGCTCGATGCGCCCGCCCGCCGCCCGCGAGGAGGAGGCGCTCGACCGCCCGGTCCGGATGACCGCCCGTCGCACCGACGGCACCACCTTCCCGGTGGAGGTCTCCGGCAACGACTTCGCCGACGACGGCCCCACCTCCGGCGCGAGCGAGGGCCGCGGCTACGCGCTCTCCCCGCTCGTCCCGTACGACCCCTTCCGGGACGCCCCGGCCTCCTCGGCCGGCGACCTGCTGCTGCTCCTGGTCCGCGACCTCTCCAGCCGGCTCGGCGTCGAGGCGGAACTGCGCCGCCAGCACAAGCAGACCGAGATGATCCTGCGCGCCGCCGCCGAGGGCGTGCTCGGCGTGGACCTCGAAGGCCGCTGCGTCCTGGTCAACCCGGCCGCCGCGCACATCCTGGAGTACCGGGCGAGCGAGCTCGGCGGACGCGAGCTGCACCCGCTGATCCAGCACTCCCGGGCCGACGGCACCCCGCTGACGCTGGAGGAGTCCGCGCTGCTGGACACCCTGACCTCCGGCCGCAAGCACCGGGTGCGCGGCACCGTGCTGTGGCGCAAGGACGGCCGGCCGGTCACCGTCGACCTCACCACCGCCCCGGTCCGGGACGGCGACCAGCTGGTCGGCGCGGTGATGACCTTCACCGACCGCAGCCGCGAACTGGCCCTGGTCGCCCGCAACGAGCACCTCACCGCCGTCCTGGAGAGCGAGCTCGGCGGCGCCCTGACCGCCCTGCACCGGCGGATCGACGCGCTCGCCGCCGACCCGGCCGGCCAGCTCTGGCCCGAGGCCAACTGGACGCTGCGCCGGCTCGCCGACGAGTGCCGCCGCTTCGGCAAGCTGATCGACGGCGTGCTCGCCCACCAGCGCTCCGAGGACGGCGCCGCCGGGGACGGCAAGGGCGGCGAGGGCCGCCGGGACGCCGAGAAGGTCCCGGTCGGCCTGGACAAGGTCGTCCGGCGGGCGGTCGAGCAGGCCGGCGAGCTGGTCGGCGGCGGCCGGGTGCGGTTCTCCGTGCACGCCGCGGCCGTCGAGGTGATCGCCGACGAGAAGCGGCTCGCCCAGGCGCTGGCCCACCTGGTCGCCGACGTCAGCGGCGTCGCGCTGTCCCTGGACGCCGTCCCCGCCACCGCCTCCCCCGACGCCCCGGCCGTCGACGGCACGCCGACGGTGGTGCTGGCCGCCGCCCAGCGCGGCGAGGTCGCCCGGGTGGAGATCCGCGGCCCCGGCCGCGGCGGCAGCCCCGTCCACCTGCCGATAGCGCGCGACGTGGTCGAGCGCCACGGCGGCGTGCTCCAGCCGCACGAGCTGCCCGGCAAGGCCGGCACGACGTACGTGGTGGAGCTGCCGCTGGACCCGGCCGCCGCGAAGGCCGCCGCCGAGCGCGCCGGCGCCGAGGGCCGCGGCGACCGGCCCAAGGAGAGCGACAGCGCCGTCCTGCCCGAACTGCCGGGCATTCCGCAGCTGCCCGCCACCCGTGAGCCCGCCGAGGGCCCGGAGGCGGCCGCCGACCCCGAGGCGGGCACCACCACCCCCGCGCCCCCGGCCGACCGGGACGCCGCGCCCGCCCCCGAGCGGCGCGGCCGCCGGCGCCAGGCCGCCCCCGCCGCGGAACCGGCCGCCGAGGCCCCCACGGCGCCCGAGCAGTGGCCGAACGCGCCCGCCCGGGTGGAGCGCGCCGTCCCCGAACAGTGGAACGGCACCGGCAACGACCCCGCCTACGGCCGCCCGGAGACCGACGCCCCCGGGAGCCCGGAGAGCGACCCCTGGGGCAAGGACGACGGCAGCGCCGGCACGGCCTACGCGGTGCCGGTCGGCGCCCGCGGCGACGACGCGTCCGCCGGTACGACCCCCCGGGGACCGATCGCGCTGGGCGCCGGCCCCTCCGGCACGGACGACCCCCACGGCCCGCACAGCACGCACGGCCCGCACGGCGCCGAGGGCCGCGAGCTCCCGCCGCCGCGGCCGGACGGGGCAC
>NZ_JBSGFD010000332.1:0-5559 GCF_053603215.1 Kitasatospora sp. NPDC004240
GCGGCCGCGCCGGGCGGCCCGGCCGGTGACCGGGCCGCGCCCCGGGCGCTGACCGCCGCCGAGACCCGCCCGGTGCACGAGCTCGACGCCGAGCGGCGGGTGGTCGCCCTCACCCTGGACGACGGGCCGGACCCCCGGCACACCCCGACCGTGCTGGCGCTGCTGGAGTCGTACGGCATCCGGGCGACCTTCTTCCTGGTCGGCGAGAACGTGGCCGCGCACCCGGCACTGGTGCGCGAGATCGCCGACCGGGGGCACCACATCGCCAACCACACCTGGTCCCACCCGGACCTGCGGACGCTGTCGGAGACCCGGGTGCACGAGGAGCTGGAACGGACGTCCGAGCTGCTGCACCGGGCCACCGGGCGGGCGCCCAGCTGGTTCCGGGCCCCGGGCGGCGACTGGTCGACGGCCTCGCTCAAGGTGGGCGCCGCGCTGGGGATGCGGCCGATGGCCTGGTCGGTGGACCCCCGGGACTGGGCCCGGCCGGGGACGGCGGTGATCACCGACCGGGTGCTGAAGGACGTCCGGCCGGGCTCGATCGTGCTCAACCACGACGGCGGCGGCGACCGTTCGCAGACGCTGGCCGCGCTGAAGGCGTACCTGCCGGTGCTGATCGACGGGGGGTACTTCTTCACGGCCCCGCCCAACTGAGCGCGCACGGCGGGTGGCTCCCATGGGGCGGGCCGTATGACAGGCCGTGTGACGGGCAAACGCGCGGGTAGCGGGTTTCGGGCATAAACCACCTGAAAGAGTGGCGAAGCAGAATCGTTTCCTCGATTTTGGGGCCTTTAGGGTGATCTCGCACCGATCCCCCCGGTACCGACGCGCGGTCCACGTGCCGTCAGGACCGCCGTGTCACGCCCTGGAAGGGGCCACCCCCATGCGCCTTCGCAACGCCCTGCTCTGCGCCGCCACCGCCATCGCCCTCGCCCTCGCCGTCCCCGGCTCCGCCGCCGTCGCGGACGGCGAACTCCGCCGGGCCGCCGGGGCCGCCGCCGGCCACCCCGACGCCCCGGCCGCCGTCCTGGTGGCGGGCCCGGCCGGGCCGCGGATCAATTCGTACGAACCGCGGGACAATTGGCCGATTGGTTGAGACCATTCCCGGTGAACCCGGCCCGGGACAGGGCCGGACCAGTACTAGAAGACACCGCCTGAAGACACCGTCCGAGGACACCGGGAGCGGCCATGCCGAATCGAACAGCCGGGCTCGCGTCCCGCCGCGGCGGACTGCCGGCGCTGCTCGTCGTCCTCGTCCTGGCGGCCGCCGCGCTCGGCTCGTACCGGGCCCTCACCGGGGACGACGACGGCGACCGCGGCGGGCGGGCGGCGGGCGGCCCGCCGACCCCGACCGCCGGCCCCACCGGGCCCCGCGACGGCAGCCGGATCATCCCGGCGCCGCGGCTGGCCAGGGCCGGCCACGGCGGCACCTACCGGATCACCGCGGAGACCGCGGTGCGGGTCGGCACCGGGACCACCCCGCAGGGGCAGGCGCCCGAGGTCCGGCGGATCGCCGAGCAGCTGGCCGCGCAGCTGCGCCGCTCCACCGGCCTGCCGCTGCCGGTGACGGAGCACCCGGGCGCGAGCGGCGCCGCCACCGGCATCCTGCTCACGCTCGATCCGGCGCTGCCCGCCGAGGCCGGCCCCGAGGGCTACCGGCTGACCGCCGGCGGCGAGCGGGTGGTGATCTCCGCCCGGACCGGGGCCGGGCTCTACCGCGGCACCCAGACCCTGCGCCAGCTGCTGCCCCCGCAGATCGAGAGCGCCGGGCCGGTCGCCGGCAGGACCGACTGGGAGGTCGCGCCGGTCGAGATCGAGGACGGCCCCCGCTACGCCTACCGGGGCGTGCTGCTCGACGTGGCCCGGCACTTCTTCACCGTCGCCGAGGTCAAGGGCTTCATCGACCGCCTCGCGCTGTACAAGGTCAACCGGCTGCACCTGCACCTGACGGACGACCAGGGCTGGCGGATCGCGATCCCCGGCCTGCCGAAACTGACCGAGGTGGGTGCCGTCGGCGAGGTCGGCGGCAGCCCCGGCGGCTTCTACACCGCGGCCGACTACGGCGAGATCGTCCGCTACGCGCAGGACCGCTACATCACCGTCGTCCCGGAGATCGACCTGCCCGGGCACACCAACGCCGCCCTGGCCTCGTACCCCGAGCTGGACTGCCGCGACACCCGCAGGCCCGCGCCGTACACCGGCATCGACGTCGGCTTCAGCCTGATCTGCCCGGACGACGAGAGGACCTTCGCCTTCACCGCCACGGTGATCGACGAGGTCGCCAGGCTGACCCCCGGCGAGTACCTGCACATCGGCGGCGACGAGGTGAAGAAGCTCGACGCGGCCGGCTACCAGGCCTTCGGCCGGCGGATCGCCGCCCAGGTGATCGCGGCGGGCAAGAAGCCGGTCGGCTGGAACCAGTACGCCCCCGCCGCCGGGCCGGACACCGTCCCGCTGCTGCAGTACTGGGACGGCGACGCGCAGAACGACCAGGACGTGGCCGCGGCGGTGCGGCGGGGCGCCAAGGTGATCATGTCGCCGGCGAGCCGCACCTACCTCGACATGAAGTACGACAGCACCTACGACCTGGGCCTGCGCTGGGCCGGCACCATCGACGTGTACGCCTCCTACGGCTGGGACCCGGACACCGAGAAGAGGGAGCTGCCCGCCGGCTCCGTGTACGGCGTCGAGGCGCCGCTGTGGACGGAGACCCTGAGCACCCCCGCCGAGCTCGACCGGATGCTGCTGCCCCGGATGCCGGCCATCGCCGAACTCGGCTGGTCGGACAAGGCCGCCCACTCCTGGCCGCGCTTCCGGGAGCGGCTGGCCGAGGAGGGCCCGCGCTGGGAGGCGGCCGGCTTCGGCTACGAACGGCGCGTCGAGGTGCCCTGGCGCTGAGGCACCGGCCCCGGCCGGCCCTCCGGGGCTCCGAACGGGCTCCGAACGGGCGGCCGGGTGGGGTGGCCGAGGGCGGCGTAGCGTGGCGGGAGGAGGGTTTTCCGCCGACCGTCCGCAGGAGGCACCCATGTCCGTCAGCCAACAGGACCCGGTGAAGCAGGAGGCGTTCGCCGGCCGCATGGTGCAGGTGCTCGACGACGCCTGCCTGGGATTCATGACCAGCGTCGGCCACCGGGCCGGCCTCTTCGACACCATGGCCGGCCTCGCCCCGTCCACCAGCGAGGAGGTCGCCCGCGCCGCCGGGCTGCAGGAGCGGTACGTGCGCGAGTGGCTGGGCGCCATGGTCACCGGCGGGATCGTCGAGTACGACCCCGGCACCCGCGCCTACCGCCTGCCGCCCGAGCACGCGGCCTCGCTGACCAAGGACGCCGGGCCCGACAACCTGGCCGGCATGATGCAGTACCTCGCGCTGATGGGGAACGTGGAGGACCAGGTCCTGGAGGCGTTCCGGCGCGGCGGCGGGGTGCCGTACTCGGCCTACCCGCGCTTCCAGGAGCTCCAGGCAGAGGAGTCCGCGCGGGTCTTCGAGGCGGCGATGGTGGACGGCATCGTCCCGCTGGTGCCGGGCCTCGCCGAGGCGCTGCGCGGGGGCGTCGACGTGCTCGACATCGGCACCGGCCAGGGCCACGCGGTGAACGTGCTGGCGCAGGCCTTCCCGGCCAGCCGCTTCACCGGGATCGACATCTCGGAGACCGGCATCGCCGCCGCCCGTGCCGAGGCCGCCTCCCGCGGCCTGGCCAACGCGGCCTTCACGGTCGCCGACTCCGCCGAGCTGTCCGGCACGTACGACCTGATCACCGCCTTCGACGTGATCCACGACCTGGCCCGGCCCACCCGGACGCTGACCGCGATCGCCGGGGCGCTGAAGCCCGACGGGGTGTTCCTGATGTGCGACGTGGCGGCCTCCAGCAACGTCGAGGAGAACATCGACCACCCGCTCGCCCCGGCGCTGTACACCTTCTCGACCTTCTACTGCATGACGGTCTCGCTGGCCGAGGGCGGCGAGGGCCTGGGCACGGTGTGGGGCGAGCAGACGGCGCGGCGGATGCTCGCCGAGGCCGGGTTCGGCTCGGTGGAGGCCCGGCACGTGGAGGGCGACATCCTCAACGTGTACTACCTGGCCAGGGTGGACGGCGGCGGGAGCTGAGCCGTGGCGGGCACCGGTCGGACGGCGGCCGCCAGGGCGTAGCCGCCGCCGTGCATCGACTCGCACAGGTCGCGGCAGCGCCCGAAGCGCTCGGCGAAGCCGGGCTCCTCGCGCCAGGCGGCGAGCGCGGCCGGGTCCGCCCAGGAGGCGAAGGAGACGAAGTGCTCCGGCTCGCGCAGGTCGCGGATCAGCCGCGCGGAGCGGAAGGCGTCGTGCTCGTCCCGGGTCCAGGCCAGGAGCTCCGTCCAGCGTTGGACGAACTCCTCGGCCCGGCCGGGCAGCACGTGCCAGCTCCCGGAGGCGAAGTAGTCGGCCGAGGCGGTCATCGTGATCACCCGCTTTCCTCATCCGAGTGCCTCCGACGCTAGCCGCCGGCCGTTCCCGGGGCGTTCCCGGGCCGTGCCGGGGGCCGTTCCCGGGAACGCCCGCCGGGCCGGGACTCGCCAGTGGGCGCCCGCGGGCGTAGGTTCGAGGTGTTCGGGTCGCGGCTCCTGCGAGTCGCCCTGTCCGAGTCGTCCGCACGGAAGGCGCCGGCGCATGCTCGAACTGCGCATCAGGCTGCTCGGCGGCTTCCGGGTCCGGGTGGGGCCGCGGGAGATCGCCGACGAGCGGTGGCGCCTGCGGAAGTCCCGCAACCTCGTCAAGCTGCTCGCCCTCGCCCCCGGCCACCGGCTGCACCGCGAGCAGGTGCTCGCCGCGCTCTGGCCCGAGCTGCCGCCCGAGGCCGGCGCCAACCAGCTGCGCAAGGCCCTGCACGAGGCCCGCCGCACCCTCGACCCGGACCCGTCCGCCACCCACCGCTACCTGGAGTCCGCCGAGAGCCTGGCGCTCGGCCCGCGCGGTGCCGTCCGGGTCGACGTGGAGGAGTTCGAGCACGCCGCGCTGGCCGCCCGCCGCAGCCGTGACCCGCGCGCCTACGAACGGGCCGTCGCCCGCTACGGCGGCGACCTGCTGCCCGAGGACCGCTACGAGGAGTGGGCGATCGAGCGGGAACAGGCCCTGCGCGCGGAGTACCTGGCCCTGCTGATCGAGCTCGGCGGGCTGCGCGAGGCCCGCGCCGACGTGGACGGCGCCGCCGCCGTGCTGCGCCGCGCGGTGGCCGCCGACCCGCTGCACGAGGAGGCCTCGCTCGCCCTGATGCGGGTGTACGCGCTGGCCGGCCGGCGCCACCAGGCGCTGCACGAGTACGACCGGCTGGCGGCCGCGCTGGACCGGGACACCGACGGGGTCGAGGGCCCGGGCCCCGCCGCCCAGCGGCTGCGCGAGCAGGTCCGCACCGGCGGGGACGTCCGGGCCGAGCTCACCGGGGAGCTCTGGGAACAGGTCGGCGACCTGCGGATGCTCTCCGGCGACACCGCCGGTGCCGCCGTCGCCTACGGCTCCGCGCTGGAGCCGGGCGTGGTCGACCTGCCCGCCTCGCCGGGCGTGGCCACCGCCCGCCGCTCCGGCGGCGC
>NZ_JBSGFD010000333.1:0-5558 GCF_053603215.1 Kitasatospora sp. NPDC004240
CGGTGACCACCACCACCGGCAGGACGACCTCGTGCTCCTCGAAGCGCGTCATGGCGAGCGGGTCGGCCAGGAGCACGCTGGTGTCGAGAACGTACATGCGCCGGCCCGTCTTGCGATGGCCCGGCGCATTCTCGGCGTCCTGGATCCTGATATCGGCGCTCATGTGGGAAATCCTTTCAGCCGACGGATCCGACACGGCGTGCCGGTTTTCCCGGTGCAGCGTTCCTCCCTCGACGGGGAATCGACTGCGGAAGGCCTCCCACCGGCCCGGGCACCCTGTCATTCGGTATCCGGGATTCTGTCCGGAAAACCGGCTTTTCAATCCACGGATTCACCGACGGCATCCGATCCGGCACGAATTTCCGGAGGGCGGGTGGGCGACACCGGAAGGTATGTCCGGTAAAGCTACGCCAGCCTGGGACCGAGGCCAACGCTCCCGAATATGACGTGGATCACATCGGGAACGGCGAATGTCGGCCTCCGGGAGCGTCCCCGGAGGCCGACGTCGCTCACCGCGGTCACTCACCGCGGTCGCCCATCGCATCAGAACTCGGCGCCGAGGGTGACCCCGCTGAAGTCGGTCACGGCGTGGAGGCCGAGGTAGCGGTGGCCGGCGGTGGGGTTGGTGACGGTGATGCTCCGGGTGGTGCCGGCCCGGGAGGTCGGGCGAGATCCGCCGCTTCGCCGAGCGCCGAACGGCGGGTGGGCCGCGCCCCGGCGGCCCGGGTGGACCGTGCGCCGGCGGCCCGGGCCGGGCGGGTCAGTCCGGCGGGGTCTCGCGCGGCGGGTACGCCTCGCGGATGGTCTTGCGGGTGGTGTTCAACTTCTTGAGCACATGGGCGACGTGCTGCTCGACCGTGCGCGGGGACAGGAAGAGCGCCTGGGCGATGCTCTGGTTGGTGGCGCCCTCGACGAGCAGTTCGGCGACCTGCCGCTCGCGCGGCGAGAGGCTGCCGCCGTAGCCGCGGCGCCCGCGCGGCGAGGCCTTGGCCGGGCCGAGTTCGCCCAGCAGTTGCCGGCAGCGGGCCGCGTCGGCGGTGGCGCCGAGGGTGGTGTAGGCGTCGGCGGCGGCGGTGAGCCGTACGGCAGCGTCCTGGGGCTTGGCGCGCGCGAGGGCGCGGCCGTGGCGCTCGGCCGCGCGGGCGGCGTCGTAGGGCCGGCCGATGGCCTTCCAGGCCTGGTGAGCGCGGTCGAAGTACTCGGCGGCGGGCACCGGTTCGGTGTCCTGGAGCAGCAGTCCGCGGGCGAGCCGGAGTTCGGCGGCGGCGCCCGGCGCGTCGCGGCCGCGCAGGGCCTGTTCGGCGTCGTCGGCGAGCTTGCCGGCCGCATCGGGCTCCCCGCAGGCCGTCGCCGCCTCGACGGCGACGGGCAGCAGGCCGGTGGCCCTGGCCCAGGCGCCGGCCCGGCGCAGCGCGGTCACGGCGGGCCGGGCGGTCGCCCAGGCCTCGGCCGGGTCGCCCTGGGCGAGGTGGACGGAGGCGATCGCGGCCGCGGCGCGCAGCGCGGAGGTGACCTGGGACTCCCGTTCCCCGTACTCCGCGGCGGCCGTGAAGTGCTTGAGCGCCGGGGTGAGGCGTCCACGGGCCAGGGCGAAGAGTCCGGCGGTCATGTTCCGCTCGTTGGCGGCCATGGCCATGTCCGCGTACTCGGTGCCGAGTTCGGCGAACCGTTCCTCCAGGCCGTTCCAGTGGCCGGCCAGGGCCTCCAGGCGCAGCAGGGCGGTGCGGCTGTAGGACTCCAGGTAGGGGATGGTGGCGCGCCTGGCCAGCTCCCGGCTCTCCGTCAGCAGGGCGGCGGCGCGGTGGTCGTGGCCGAGTTCGATGGCGATCTCGCCGACGTTGTACAGGGCGCGGGTGGTCTGGCGCAGCACGTCGGTGTTCTCGGAGCGGCGGGGCAGCCGGTCGAGCTGCTCCCAGACGGTGGGGTCGCCGTCACGGGCGAGCAGGGTGAGGCGGGTGGCGCGCAGGCCGGCCTTCGCGACGTCGTCGGTGCTGTCCCGCAGGGTCCGCTCGGCCCGGTCCATCCAGCTCCAGGCCTGGTCGGCGGCGTCGTCCCGCTCGTTCACGGCGATGGCGATCATCGCCCGGGTGGCCCGCTCCGGCTCGGACGCCAGCTCTGGGATGGCCTGCCGGATCTCGTGGTAGCCCGCCCGGTCGCCGGCGTGGTTGACCATCAGCAGGCCGAGGGCCAGGCGGATCTCGCCGGAGGTGGCGGCCGGGAGCCGGGGGTCGGTGAGGATCCGCCGCAGGAGGGCGAGGTTGGCGGTGTAGTCCGCGCCGTTGACCGCGATCCGCCCGAGGGCGAGGGCGGCGCGCGAACGCACGTCGGCGGCCAGCGCCGGCTGCTTGAGCATCTGCTGGAGCAGGGCGGCCGCCGTGCCGTCGTCGTCCAGGGCGGTGGCCTGTTCGACCGCCTCCTCCAGCCGGTCCAGCCACGCCTCGCGGTCGCCGACCGCGAGGGTGTGGTGGGCGATCTGGACCAGCGGTGGCGGGGTGTGGCCGCGCAGTTCCTCGATGGCCCGCTGGTGCAGCCGGGTGCGCCGGGGCCCCTGGACGTGCCCGTAGGCGACCTGCTGGGCGAGCACGTGCCGGAACAGGTACTCCCCCGAGCCGCTCTCGCGCAGCACCGCCACCCGCAGGGCCTCGGTGAGACCCCGGGCGCCCTCCTCGGGGTCCAGTCCGGCGACGGCGGTGAGCAGCGGTTCGGCGGCGGGGACGGCGAGCACCGCGGCGGCGTCGACGACCGCCGTACCGGCCTCGGACAGGCCGGCCAGGCGTTCGGTGACCGCCTCGCGCAGCCCCATCGGGACCTCGGCCTGCACCAGGTCGGCGGTGGCCTCGGCGGGGCTGTCGGGGAGTCCGTGCTCGCCGAGCGTGATCAGGTCCTCCTCGGCGACCAGCGGCAGGCCCTGGCTGCGGTCGTACAGGGCCGTGCCCAGCGCCGCGGTGGCGTACTCGCCGAGGGCGGCGCCGGCGAGCTCGTTGATCTCGGCCTCGGAGAGCGGGGCGAGGCGGATCGAGGCGCCGCTGGTGCCGGGTGGGCGGCGGTAGGCGGCGCCGAGCACGGGGGTGTCGGGCGGCAGGTCCTCGGCGCGGTAGGTGACCACCAGGCTGAGCTGCTCGGGCAGGTCGCGGGCGAGCAGCAGGAGCAGTTCGCGGGTGGCCTCGTCGACCCAGTGCAGGTCCTCGACGACCAGGACGGCGGGGCCGATGGAGGCGAGGAAGGAGCGGACGGCCTGGACCAGCTGGTAGCGCTCGGCCTGGGAGTCCTCGGGGCGCGGGGGCGGGGGCGGCAGCCTGGCCGCCAGGTCGGGCAGCAGGTGGGCCAGCGCGCCGGCCGTAGGGGGCAGGCCCTCCTCGGGCAGCCAGTCGCCGGCCCTGCGCAGGGCGTCGGCGACCGGTCCGAAGCGGAACGGCTCACGCAGCGGGTGGCAGGAGCCGATCAGCACCCGGCGGCCCTCGGCGGTCAGCCTGGCGGTCGCCTCGCGGACCAGCCGGGACTTGCCGATCCCGGCCTCGCCCTCCACCAGCACCACCGCCGGCGGGTGCCGGGCGGCGGCCAGCAACAGGTCCAGCTCCCGGCGGCGGCCGACGAACTCGAAGGTCCCGCCGCTCCCTGGAGCCGCATGGACACGAGCCGCTGCCACGCGATCACCTTCCCCTGTCCCGGCCACCGTAGATCCGGCCCGGGACGGCCGCAAAAGGACGAGGGCGCCGGTGACGGTGCGGCGCGGGCGGTGGCCGTGGGGAGTGGGCCGGTCGTGTGAGCGCGGGGGCGTGGGCGGGGCGACGGTGACCGTCGGACCGGGCGTCGGCCTCGGCCCGGCACCGGTTGCCCGGCACGGGTTGTCTAGGGGACGAGGGCCGCCGCAGGGGCGAGGGCCACCGCGGGGGCGGGGGCTGCTTCGGGGGCGGGGGCGGCCGGGTCGGGCAGCAGCAGCTCGGCGGTGACGCGGGTGCCGGCGGGGGTGGCGCGCATGGTGCAGCTGTCGGAGTACGCCTCGACCAGCTTCAGACCGCGGCCGCAGCACGCCTCGCTGTCCGCTTTGGAGCGCCGGTTGCGCCACCGTCCGTGGTCCCTGACCTCGACGACCACCTCGACGCCGTCGGTGGCGAGCAGTACGGCCACGTCCGGGCTGCCGCTGTGGCGTACCACGTTGGTCACCAACTCGGTCACGATGAGCTCCAGCGCCTCGTCGACGCACTGCGGGAGCCGCCATCGCCGTGCCGCCGCCCGGGCGAAGTGCCGGAGGGCCGGCACCGAGGCGGGGGCCGCCCGCATGGCGCAGGCGGCGGACCCGGCTCGGATGCCGGGGCCGCCGCCTGCGGCGATGACGGGGGCGGCGCGGTCGGTGGTGATCATCTATGACTCCCGGGACGAGGGGCGAGGTGGGGACAGGCCTCCTGTTCTGTCACCCTCACCCCGGTTCCGAACCGGAACAATCAGGGGTGTTTTAACCGGGGGTACGTATTTCACCTGACGCGCGCCTTGACGACGGCCGTACCGCAGGTGTCGACGGTATGCCTGACCTGCGAAAACGCGCGCCGCCCGCGCCGGGCCCGGTCAGCCCTTGGTCGCCGCGTACCCGGTCTCGGCCGCGAAGCCCCAGCCCGGGGCGGCGTCCCAGGGGACGTCCAGGACGTCGTCGGTGGCGTAGACGTACCCCGCGCCGCGGGTGAAGGCCGAGTCCAGCACGGTCCGCATCGCGGGCGTGTCCGGGACGCCGTACACCAGGTGCCAGAAGGCCGTGCCGCTCGGGTCGAGCGACGCGCCCGAGTAGTAGCCGGCGCCCTGGTTGAACACGTTGCCGCCCAGCCAGCCGTCCCGGTAGGCGGCGAGGTCGCCCTCGAAGGTCACGAAGACGTCGGCCGTACGGTGCCCGGGCTCCAGGTAGCAGTCCGCGACCGCGGTGCCCGGGTTGTCCACGACCAGCTCGGAGGCCTGGGACGACAGGGCGTACACGGTCTCGTGGACGTAGGCCCGCAGCGCCGCGTAGTGGTCGCGGGTGGCGTTGCCGTCCCCGCAGTCCCGCCCGGAGCGGTCGAAGAAGATCCCGTCGACGTGCAGCCGGCCGTCGGCGGTCCTCAGGTAGTTGTCCACGCGGGCCTTCACCACGGACGCCGGGAGCGTGCCGTGTGCCGTGTCGACGTAGCCGAGCACCTTGGTCCGGCCGCCGTGCGCGGTCACGCCGGTGCGCAGGGCGTCGGCCTGCGCCTGCCAGGCGGTGTCGAAGGGGGCGTAGCCGCTGTCGGGGTTGAGCACCACCACCGAGGGCGCGGGGCGGGTGGCCTGCGCCGCGGCCAGCATGGGCTGCCCCGGCAGCACGTACGCGGGCACCGCGACCTCCAGCCCGCGTCTCGCGCCGTCGGCCGCGGCGTCCGCGGTGGGTGTCAGGCCGGCGGCGGCCACGACCGCGCCGGTCAGGACGACGGACAGGCTTCTGGTCAACGAACGCATCGCGCTCCCTGGTCGGATCGAGGAGTGGAGGAACCCACGGGGTCGGCCTCCAAGCACTCCAACAAGTCGGTGGAGCAGGTGCGCGACGACATCGAGCGTGA
>NZ_JBSGFD010000334.1:0-5526 GCF_053603215.1 Kitasatospora sp. NPDC004240
GTGCGGCGCCCGCGCGCGGCGTGCCCGGGGGCGCGCCCGGGCTCTGCGTACGCTTGCGGGGCCCGCCCCGGGCCCGGGTGACGTGCCGGCTCGACCACGCGCTTCGCCCTCGCCGTTCTCGATCGTCGCTGCTGCTCGATCGCTTGATGCCAGATGCTGCAATGCCGTACGGGCTGGAACCACCAGCCGTGGGAACGCGGCCGTCCGTGCGCCGGCCGGCCGTGGTGGTACGTGGCACGGCGACCCGTCTCCCGTGCCGGGGACCCGCTCCACCGGCATGGTAACGACGTGGCCGGACGCGCGGTGCCGGGGGCCGGGGGATGAGCCGCCGCGGAAACGCGCGGGCAGCGGGGCTGCCCGGGCACGTACCCTTGTGAGCCGTGTCCACTGCCAATGAGTCCACCGCCCACCAGTCCAGCGCCCATCATTCCAGCTCCGTCACGCAGGTCGTGCCGGGCCTGACCCAGGCGCAGACCCTGGGCCTCCAGGAACTGCTGCGGGTCTCCCCGGTCGCCGACGAGATCGCCCGCCGTTTCCAGGCGGCCGGCCACCGGCTGGCGCTGGTCGGCGGCTCGGTCCGGGACGCCCTGCTGGGACGGCTCGGCAACGACCTGGACTTCACCACGGACGCCCGCCCGCACCAGGTCCTCAAGCTGGTCAAGGGCTGGGCGGACGCGGTCTGGGACGTCGGCATCGCCTTCGGCACCGTCGGCGCCCGGAAGGACACCCCGGAGGGTTCCTTCCTGATCGAGATCACCACGTACCGCTCCGAGGCGTACGACCGCACCTCGCGCAAGCCCGAGGTCACCTACGGCGACACCATCGAGCAGGACCTCGTCCGCCGGGACTTCACCGTCAACGCGATGGCCGTCGACCTCCCCGGTCGCGGCTTCGTCGACCCGCACCACGGGCTGGAGGACCTGGAGGCCCGGGTGCTGCGCACCCCCGCCACCCCCGAGGAGTCCTTCTCCGACGACCCGCTGCGGATGATGCGCGCCGCCCGCTTCGCCGCCCAACTGGACTTCGACCCGGCCCCCGAGGTGGTCGAGGCGATGACCGCGATGGCCGAGCGGATCACCATCGTCTCCGCCGAGCGGGTCCAGGCCGAGCTGAACAAGCTGCTGCTGGCCGAGCACCCGGTGAAGGGCCTGCGGCTGCTGGTCGACACCGGCCTCGCCGGGCACGTGCTGCCCGAGCTGCCGGCGCTGCGCCTGGAGCGCGACGAGCACCACCGCCACAAGGACGTCTACGAGCACTCGCTGACCGTCCTGGAGCAGGCCATCGACCTGGAGCAGGACGGCCCCGACCTGACCCTGCGGCTGGCCGCCCTGCTGCACGACATCGGCAAGCCGCGCACCCGCCGCTTCGAGTCCGACGGCCGGGTCTCCTTCCACCACCACGAGGTGGTCGGCGCCAAGATGACCCGCAAGCGGATGCGGGAGCTCAAGTACTCCAAGGAGCTCACCGAGGACGTCTCGCGCCTGGTCGAGCTGCACCTGCGCTTCCACGGCTACGGCGGCGGCGAGTGGACCGACTCCGCGGTGCGCCGTTACGTCACCGACGCCGGCCCATTGCTGGAGCGCCTGCACAAGCTGACCCGCTCCGACTGCACCACCCGCAACCGGAAGAAGGCGGCCGCGCTCTCGCGCACCTACGACGGTCTGGAGGTGCGGATCGGCGAGTTGCAGGCCCGGGAGGAGCTGGACGCCATCCGCCCGGCGCTGGACGGCAACCAGATCATGGAGCTGCTCGACCTCAAGCCCGGTCCGATGGTCGGCAAGGCGTACAAGCACATGCTGGAGCTGCGTCTGGAGCACGGCCCGCTGGAGCACGACGAGGCCGTCGCCGCGCTGCGCGCCTGGTGGCAGGCCCAGCAGGGCTGAGCCCGCCGCCGGCACGGCGAAGGCGCGGTACGGCGAAGGGGTGGACCGGTTCTCCGGTCCACCCCTTCGCCGTCGACGGTCCCGGCGCTCTCAGGACGCGGCGCCCTTGGCGGACAGCGGCGCCAGGCAGAGCACGAAGCTGCTCGCGGTGGTCCCGCCGTCGCGGCGGAACCAGATCTCCGCGTCCGGGTACTTCTCGCAGGCGTTCTGGCCGTCGGTGGCGCCCGGCACCTTGGCGACCACCTTGTACTGGGCGCGCGGGTCCGAGCAGTCCAGCACGCTCAGCCTCGGGTTGGGGTCCTTCGTCCCGGAGGCGCCGGTCTGGTTCTCGTTGCGCAGGCAGTCGCCCGCCTTGGCCCGCTCGACGTCGCCGCCCGGCCGGCTCGGGGTGGCCGAGGGCCGGGGCAGCGGGGAGGTGGTGATCTCCGGGATCGGCGGCAGCGAGAACGAGGGCATCGAGAAGGTCGGCGCAGGGAAGCTCGGCACGGTCACCGTGGGCAGCGCCCGCGGCTGGTCGTACGAGCTGTGGCCCCGGTCGCCGGAGCCTGCCAGCGCGCCGGTGGCGATCAGGACGATCATCGAGGTGACCGAGATGACCGGCAGCACCAGCATGAAGATCTGCGGCCGCTTGGTCAGCGGCACCCCGGGGTCCAGCTGCGGCCCGTGGGTGCCGGGCACCGGCGGGGGCAGCTGCTTGATCCGGTTGTACGCGGCGAGGTTGCGCAGCAGGGTGGCCGGCGCGAAGAACGCCGACAGGAAGCCCCACCAGCCCAGCACCAGGGTGCTGGCCGACATGTCACGCACCAGCGCGGTGCCGCAGGTGCGGCAGAACGGCCCCGGCTGCTTCAGGAACCGCATGACCACGATCAGCCCCTGGTGGGCCCGGACGCTGGTGTCCACGGCGGGGAACCCGCCGCAGACCCGGCAGACCGGGCCGCCGGGCTGGCCCGGCCCGTAACCCGGGCCGTGACCCGGGTCGGGCGCGTGGCCGGCGGCGTACGCGGGGCCGGGGCCGGGGACCGGCGCGGTCGGGTAGCCGTAGCCGGGCGGGCCCGGCGGCTGCGGCTGCGCCCCGGCCGGGACGGCGCCGTACGGGCTGCCGGTGGCGTACGGGTTGTCACCGCCGGGCGGCGGCGCGCCGTACGGGACCTGGGGAGGCGGAACGGACATGGATCCCCCGGGGACGGTGGTCGAGACGGGTCAGGGCTTCTTCGTCAGGGTGGGGCTGGGCACCTTGGCCGGCGTGGTGCCGGGCACCTTGGCCGGCGTGGCGCCCGGCGACACCGGGCCGAGGCAGAGCACGTACCGGGTCTTGTTCTTGCGCCCGCCGCTGCGGCCGGAGATCGAGGCGGTGGTGCCGGGGGTCTGGGCGCAGCGGGTGGTGTCGGTGGTCCCGGTGTGCTTGGCCAGGACCTTGTGGGTGGCCCCGGCGTCACCGCACTTCACCACGTCCGCGTCGCTGCTGCCGGAGACCTTCACGCAGTCGCCGACCTCGGCGCTGCTGACGCTCGGCCCCAGCACCAGGTAGCCGATGCCCAGGGCGCCGGCCCCGAGCACGCCGCCGACGATCTTCAGCTTGGTCTTGCCGCTCATGCCCTTCTTCGCGGGCGCCGCCGGGCCGGTGGGCTGCGGCGCGTACGGCTGCTGCTGGCCGTAGCCGGGCTGCGGGGCGCCGTAGGGCGCGGGCTGCTGCTGCCCGTACGGGGGCTGCTGGCCGTACGGCGGCGCGGCCGGGGCCGGGGCGGGAGCGGCGGGGTATCCGTAGCCGGGCGGGGCCGGCGGCTGGCCGTAGCCCGCCGGGGCCGGCTGCGGGGCACCGTACTGCGGGGCCGGCGCGCCGTACGGCTGCGGGGCCTGCGGGTAGCCGTACTGGGGCGGCTGGCCGTACGGATTGGGCGGCGGTGTGCTCATCAGATCCCCCGTGGATACGTGCTGTCGCTGTGACAGATCTGACGTACCTTAGCGACTCGCACGGACCGTCCCGGCCCGAGGTCGGGCCCGGCGCCGGAGGATCAGGGGTTCGACGGGCCTTCCGCGGGGCCGTGCGGGGCGCCTCCGGGTGGTCCCCCGCGGCGGGCCGCGCGGGCGTACGCGGCCGCGGCCAGCGCGTACACCAGGGAGACCCCGGCCACCACCGCCACCGACCGGCCGGACAGCGGCAGCACCAGCGCGGTGACCAGTGCGGCGGCCACGAAGGCCACGTTGAACAGCACGTCGTAGATGGCGAAGACGCGGCCCCGGTAGTCGTCCTCCACCGACTCCTGCACCACGGTGTCGGCGCAGATCTTGGTGCCCTGGGTGACCACGCCCAGCAGCAGCGCGGCGATCAGGCAGGGGACCAGCGAGAAGGTCAGGCCCAGGGCCGGCACGAACACCACCGGTGCCACCAGGCAGGTCGTCATCCAGCCGGCCAGTCCGAGCCGTCGGGTGCACCACGGGCTGATCAGGGCGGCCAGGAAGAAGCCGGCCGCGGAGAGACCGACCGCCTGGCCCAGGGTGACCAGGCCGGCCGAGGCGTCGGAGGGGTCGTTGAAGGTGTAGCGGGAGAGCATCACCACGACCACGATCAGCACGCCGTAGCAGAACCTGGCGGCGGTGACGGCGGCCAGCGCGTGCACCGCCGGCCGGCAGTCACGGACCAGGTGCCGCACGGCGGCGCCCAGCTCCCGGGCCGCCTGGCCGATCGCCCGGTGCAGCGCGGGGTGTTCCTTCCGGTGCTCCGGCCCGAGCAGGTCCCGGTCCATCCGGACGGCGGCCAGCGCGGCGGAGAGGTAGAGCAGCGCGGCGACCGTCACCAGGGCGGCGTCGGCGCGGGGGCCCGGGTCCATCACCTGGTGCAGCAGGAAGCCCATCCCCGCGCCGGAGGCGGCCGCGACACTGCCCAGGGTCGGGGAGATCGCGTTGGCGGTGACCAGCTGCTCCTGGGCCACCACCCGGGGCAGCGCGGCGGAGAGGCCGGCCAGGATGAAGCGGTTGAGCGCGGTGACCAGCAGCGCCGAGCCGAGGAACAGCTCGGTCGGGGCCTCGGCCAGCAGCAGGGCCGCGGTGACCAGACCGAGCCCGAAGCGGGCCAGGTTGCCGAAGTACAGCACCTGACGGCGGCGCCAGCGGTCCAGCAGCACCCCGGCGAACGGGCCGATCACCGAGAACGGGAGCAGCATCACCGCGAGCACCGAGGCGATGTCGGCGGGGGAGGACTGCTTCTCCGGGGAGAACACCACGTAGGCGGCGAGCGAGACCTGGAAGACGCCGTCGGAGAGCTGGGACAGCACCCGGGCGGTCAGCAGCCTGCGGAAGTCACGCCCTCGGAGCAACCCGAGCAGCGTGGCGCTACGCGCGGACTGGGTGCTGCCGTTCTCCGTGATCGCCACCCGCCCAGATTGCCATGGAACGGCTCCGTGTTTCACGTGAAACATCGGCCGGGAAACGGTGAAGGGCCCACGGCCGTCGGCCGTGGGCCCTTCACCGCTGTCGGACGGTCAGCTCAGCGCGCCGCGCTCAGCGATCGCCGCTCCGCGCTCAGCGCGCTGCGCCGGACGGTCGCGAGTTTCGCTGCGCTCAGCGCTCAGCGTCGGACAGTCGCGAGTGTCGCTGCGCTCAGCGCTCGACCTCGCCCTTGATGAACTTCTCGACGTTCTCGCGG
>NZ_JBSGFD010000335.1:0-5518 GCF_053603215.1 Kitasatospora sp. NPDC004240
TGCCCCAGTGCTCGCGGACGCGATGCGCGATCTCGCGAGCGTCGGCCTGCTCCGCGGCCAGGTCGGTGACCGCGTAGACGCGTTCCAGGGTGACCTTCCCTGTGGTGAGGGTTCGGCGGCGGCGCACGATCTGCACGGCCTGGGCAGCGTGGGGGAAGCCGAGGCCGCGCGCCACGGAGCAGGTCTTGACCCGGCGGATCTCGTCACGGCCATGCTTCGTGGCCCGGGTCTTGTCCAGCAGCGGAACCTCCCGCCAGGGCAACTGCTTGAGCTGCTGGTACAGCAGCGGCTGGTTTCCCTTGATCACGGCGATGTAGTGGGCCTTCTTCTCTTCTACCAGGAAGCGGACGTGGCCGGTCTGGGAGTGCAGGGCGTCGAAGGTGACCACGGTGCCGGCCAGGTCGAGCGGTGCGAGCATCGGCTTGAAGACGGTGATTTCGTTGGTCTTGGAGCCGACCTCGCACTGCGCGGCGACCAGGCCGGTCCCAGTCATCGCGGCGAGCAGATGCACCTGGATGCCGTCGGTGCGACGGGCGCCCCGCACGGTCTTTCCGTCCACGGCCAGCGAGCGGCGGCCGCGTTTGCCCAGCTCCGGGCGGCACGGCGGGCTGCCTGTGTCGCGGGCGGCGAGCCAGGCACCGATCGCCGCGTCGAGGGCGTCACCGTCGATACGCTGCAGGACCCGGCGCACGGTGGCCTCCGCCGGGGCAGTGGGGCCGGACGGGTCGCGGTTCGGTCCGCCAAGAGCGGCGAGCACGGCGGCTGGGGCATCGGTGGCCCACTCTGCGATCGCGGTCAGGGACTTCGCGCCGGCCAGCACCGCGCACGCGGCGAGCGCGAGGACGAAGGCGAGGGGGTGGCGGCGGCCCTTTGCCCGGCGTGGATCGGGCACCGCCGCGAGGTGGTCCAGCAGGTGAGGGTGTTCCCTGAGCGCGGCGGGCCGGGCGGCGGCGAGCTGGCCCAGGCCAGCGGGGATGGGCGATGATGATCGGGCAGGCACGGTCTTCCGTTGCGGTGATCAGGGACTCGACACCTCATGATCACCCGAAGTCCGTGCCTGCCTCCGTTCCAGCTCGACCCTGGAACACCACAGCCACATCCGATACCTGAACCGGCATCAAGGCGGACACTTCGCCTGCACGACGCCGCTCTGCTGCTCCGGTGCTCCCCGAGAGAGCGCCGATCAGGGAGAGCAGGCCGCCGCGGCCGTAGCGCCACCACACCTCGCCCATCGGCCCCAGCTCGGCCAACTTGTCGAGGGAGGTGACCAGGATGGGGATCGGGTCGGAGTAGTCGAGCCAGCTGTCGGTGGAGTACTCCTCGGCGCGGCGGCGGCCGCGCTCGCATACCTGCCTGGCCCGGTTGTTCAGCGTCGTGGCGCTCGCGTCGGCGAGGACCAGGGCGACGGGCGGGTAGCCCTCCTGGGTATGCGCGGTGCCACCAGTACGTCATCCGCTCCGCCGCCGACTCCTCTGCCAGCGCCGGGTCGTTGTCCCGACTCTTGGCGCGGAACAGCTCGCGGTAACCGGCGAACTTCGCAGCCGCCCTCGCCGGGGACATCGTGGAGCGGTCCACCTCGACCATCGGCACCGGCAGCCCGATCCCCGGCGCCTCCCACACCGCGTCCGGGCACACCTTACGGCGGCCACCCAGCGTGAACTCCACCTCCGTCGCCCAGGACGTCACCGTGCCGATCTCACCCGAAGCATCGGGCTCGGTGCCGCCGCGCACGAACGCCAGCACTGTCTCGTTCACAGCCATCACGTGGGGCGCACCCGATTCGCCCGCGCCCCGGGCCGTCGATCCCATGTCGGAGCGGCAATCCGCAGGACGTGCCCAGCAGCGTCCAGTCCCGCCGTCCCTCCGCTGGTTGCCCGCAGCCAGTCGCCCCGGTACCGCCACCGCCCACGCCCACACCGCCCTTTGGGAACTCGCCCCCACCGGCCTCCGCCTGATCGGCAATGCCCATGGCTTCGCCACCACGAACAGTGACCCGCCTGACCCGATCCGGACCTTTTCCCACCGCCCTGTCCCGATGCTCCGTAGACTTGGTCTTGATCGCCCATATCCGGTGCGGTCAAGGGGAGTTGGGGGGATCATGGAACTCGATGCATTCATGGCGGTGGCCGGTCCGGCCGTCACCTCCGCAGCGGCCGCCTACGGCGGCGCGGTCCTGACCCGGGTCGAGGAGGCCGCAGCCGACGCGACCGTGGGTCTGGGGCAGCGCATCATCAACTCGGTCTGGCGCCGCAGGGACACGCAGCAGCGAGCCGAGCTGGAGGCCTGCCTGAACGATGCCAGCCGGCCGGGCGGCGAGGACGCCATGGGCGCCCTGCGCCGCCAGATCCGGCTGGCCCTGCACTCCGATCCGGGGCTGCTGGCGGAGTTGGCCGCCCTGCTGCCCGCCGGGGGCCCCCAAGGCGCCACCAGGGTGGAGGCCAGTGGCGCCGGCTCGGTCGCAGCCGGCGGCAGTATCCACGGTCCGGTGACCACCAACGTCACCACCACGCCCGTCTCCCCCGCCGCCGCGCCGGCCGGCGCCGAGTGACGAACTCTCACCCGTCCGGCCCCATCTCGGTCCATGCCGAGGGCATCGCGTCGGTAGCCGCCGGCGGCAGCATCCACGGTTCGGTGACCATCCGGACCACGGTGCTGCCCGCCAGTGCGGTGCGCGACGCCGCCGACACCGAGGCCCGTGGCGTGGTGTCCCTGCGTGCCCGGAAACTCACCTTCACCGGCCGGACGGCCGAGCTGGCCGAGGTGCGGGCCGAGTTCGCCCGGGGCACCGGCACTGCGGCCGTGGTCGTGCACGGCCTGGGCGGGGTCGGCAAGACCGAACTGGCCCTGCAGTACGCCCACCTGCACAGCGAGTCGTACGACCTGATCTGGTGGATCGAGGCCGCCGTCCCCGGGGCCACCGAGGCGGCCCTCGCCGCGATCGCCGAGCAGCTGAGCCCGCACTGGACGGGCACGGAGCCGTCGCTCTCCGCCCGGGCCGCCTGGGCCAGGGCCTGGCTGCAACAGCATGACAGGTGGCTCCTAGTCCACAACAACATGGAGGAACCGGCCCTGCTGGGGAACCTGCTGGGCAGCCTCCCGCGCGGACACCATCTGATCACCAGCCGGCACGCCACCGGCTGGCAGGGCCAGCAGGTACGGTTCGTCGGCCTCAGTGTCCTCCCCCGCACCGACTCCGTGGCGCTGATCGGCACCTGGGTACCGTTCGCCTCCCCGAAGGAGGAGTGGCACGCCGGCCAACTCGCCGGGGAACTCGGCGACCTGCCACTCGCTCTGGAACAGGCCAGCGCCTACATGAACCAGACGATGACCAGCATCGAGGAGTACCGAAGCAGCCTCCACGAGTCCCTGGACGAGGCCGCCCTCGACCACGCCCGCGACGAGCAGACCGTCGCCGGCGTCTGGGCCCTGACCCTGACCGCGCTGGCCGAGAGCAACCCACTCTCCGTCGAGCTGCTCCACACCCTGGCCTGGCTCGCCCCCGACGGCTTCCCCCGGGAGCTGCTGGCCGGACTCACCACCGGCCCGGTCCGAGTGAAGACAGCACTCGGTCTGCTGCGCGCCTACAGCATGGTCACCCTCTCCCTGGAGGAGGTGACCGTCCACCGGCTGGTGCAGAAGGTGCTTCGCGACCGGGCCGATCGCGAAGCGGCCGCGCTGGCCACCCTGGACGGGCGGCTTCCCGCAAAGCGCGGACGGGAGGCCGCCGAGCGCATCCTGCTCGCAGCCGTGTACCCCGACGGGCCGGAGGAGGCTCCCGACACCGTCCAACTCGCCCGGCTCGCAGCACACGCGACCGCACTCTCCACCACCGACCCCGGCACCTACCACGTCGGGACGTCCCGGCTTTTCTCCGACACCGCGCTGCACCTCCATGAGCACGGCCAGACCGTCCGGGCGCTCCCGCTCTTCGAGGCCTACGCCCGGCAAACCGCCCACAGCTTCGGCATCGACCATCCGTTCACCCTGAACGCCCACGGCGCGGTCGTCACCTCGCTCCGGGCGGCGGGCCGGCTCGAGGCCGCGACCGACCTCCTGGAGGAGCTCCTGGAACGGGCCACCCGGGTGCTCGGCGGCGGGGACCTCATCACCCTGCACATCCGGGCGAGCCTCGCGGAGGTCCATCTGGCGCGCGGCCAACTGCAGCGCGCGGAAGACGGGTTCGCCGCAGCGGTGGACGACAGCACCGCACATCTCGGCCCCGATCACCCCCGGACGCTCACGCTGCGGAACAGGTTGGCCACCACCTACGAGAACGGCCACCAGTTCGACCGGGCGATCGAGATCTACCAGGACCTGCTCCGCCACGAGCACGGCGGCCTGGTCCACTGGGAGCAGGAGTACTCGACCCCCCTGCGGCTCAACGCCGCCACCGTCCGGAACAACCTGGCCGGGGCCTACGAGGGCGCGGGGCGATCCGCAGAGGCCATCGCCACCTACCGCGAGGCGCTGGCCGACATGGTCCACCAGGTGGGGGTGGACCACCCGAAGGCCCTGGAGTGCCTCGGCAACCTCGGCTACGCCCTGGACGCCGCCGAGCAACGGGAGGAGGCCTCCCGGATCTACCGGGAGGTTGCGGAGAAGCGTGTGCGGATCCTCGGCGAGGACCACCCCGACACCCTCCTGAGCCAGGGCAACCTCTCCTACATGCTCCTCAAGACGGGAGAGCCGGAGGCGGGCCTGGAGCTCTGCCGCAGGACCCTGGTCCAGCGCGAGCAGATCCTGGGCGTGCTGCACGCCGACACCCTGGCGAACCGGAAGCTGCTGGCCTCCGCCTACGACTGGACCGGCGACCTCACGACCGCCGCCGAGCTGTTCGAGACCACCCTCCAGCAGCACCGGGAGGCCCTGGGCAGCCGGCACCCCGACACTCTGTCCACCCTCTCCGGCTACGCGACCTGCCTCATGCGGGCCGGGGACGCACCCGGCGCCGTGCCGCTGCTGGAGGAGGCCCTCGCCACCCAGGAGGAGCTCTCCGGGCCGGAGAGCATCGCGGCCATGACCTACCGTCACAACCTGGCCACGGCCCTGCGCGAAACGGGTGCGTTCGACCGCTCCGAGGAAATGCTCACCACCGTCCTGGAGCAGCGCACCCGCCGGCTGGGCGCCGACCACCCCGACACTCTGATCAGCAGCGGGAGTCTGGCCCGGCTGTACCAGCTGACCGGCGACCTCGACCGGGCCGTCCCGCTCTACGAGTCGGCACTCACCGGCCTCACTGCCACCTTCGGCACCGACCACCGGACCACCCGCACCCTGGCCGACTACCTCGCCGAGGCCCGCACGGCCTGAGAGCCGCCCGTACAGGCCTCCGTGAGTAGCCGGGTCAGCAGGTGGCAGCCGGAGCCCCGCATCCCGGTCTCCTCCGTCGGTCGGGCGGGGCGGCCTGGTGGCGGGCCGCCCCGTGGGTGGTGCTGCTACTGGTCGGCGGCGCAGTGGTGGCCGGCCTCGACGTACCCGCCGTCAGGTGAGGGTGTTCCCTGAGCGCGGCGGGCCGGCG
>NZ_JBSGFD010000336.1:0-5465 GCF_053603215.1 Kitasatospora sp. NPDC004240
CCGCGGAGACCACCACCGTGTGCGACACCCCGGGGGTGTTGTCCACGAAATTGGTGATCAGCCAGTTCAGGTTCTGTGCGGCCTGGCTCATCTGACTCAACTCAACGCTCCTGGTGGTTCGAGCCGCCGAAGAGATCGGTGCTGCGGTTCTGCTGTCCGTTGCCGGACTGGTCTACCTGATCGGGGTCGATCCGGAAACTTCCGGTGTTGCCGGCGCTGCGGCCCTGCTCGACACCGCGGCGCAGGTTGGTGAGGCGGCCACGGACCTCCTCCGGGCTGCGGGAGACCTGCGGCCCGTCCTGCGGGGTGGGCTTGGCGTTGCCGGCCACCAGATTCTGCTTGGGGACGCGGCGCGGCAGGCCGGCCTGCGTGGTGCCGCCGGAGGAGGGCTCGCGCAGCTGCTCGGCGCGCTGCCAGTCACCGTCGTTGGCGGACTGCCAGCTCGCGTTGGGCGAGCCGGTCGGGCCGGTCGGGCCGTAGCCGCCCAGCGCCGACACCTCGTGGCCGCGGGGCTCGGTGGGCGCCGAGGTGTCCTTGGCGCCGGTGAACCAGTTGAGGCCGTCGTTGCCGCCCTGGCCGCCGCCCGCGGGGGCGGCCGCGGCACCGCCGCCGGCCAGCTGCTGGCCCGGACGGCGCTGCGGCAGTCCGGAGGCGAGCGTCGGGCCGGCCTCGGCGGTCGGCAGGGCGGGCGGCTCGGGGCTGTACGGGTGGCCCGCGGGGGCCTCCTCGGCCGCCTGGCCGTACTGGTCGTCCTGGTAGCCGTACTGGCCGTCGTAGGACTGCTCGTAGCCGCCCTGCTGCTGGTCGTACCGGCCGTACTGGTCGTCCTGGTAGCCGTACTGGCCGTCGCCGTAGCCCTGCTGGTCGTACTGCTGGGCGTACTGGCCGTCGTAGGACTGCTCGTAGCCGCCCTGCTGCTGGTCGTACTGGCCGTACTGGTCGTCCTGGTAGCCGTACTGGCCCTCGTCGTAGCCGCCCTGCTGCGGGGTCTCCTCGATTTCGGCATCGACCACGCCCTCGGCGTCGCCGCCGGGGCCGGCCTCCAGGGCCGCGCGGCGGGCCTGGTCGAGGCGCTGGGAGCGCTGCATGGCCTCCAGCGCCGGGCTGAAGCCGCTGGAGCCGGCGCTGCCGTTGCCGGTCAGGTGGTCGTCGAAGCCGAGCTCGGCGGCACTGCGGCCGCGGCCCTGGACCTCGGCGGCCCACTCGGCCATCGGGGGCTCCTGGTCGGAGAAGATCCGGGAGACCGTGAACTCCTCCTCCGGCTCCGGCGTCGCGCCCAGCTGGGTCAGGAACGGCGGGATCATCACCAGCGAGGTGGTGCCGGCGGACTCGCCGGACGGGCGGAGCTGGACGCGGACGTCGTGCCGCTGGGACAGCCGGCCGACCACGAAGAGGCCCATGCGGCGGGAGATGGTGGCGTCGACCGTGGGCGGCTCGGCCAGCTTCTCGTTGATCTCGGCGAAGTCCTCGGCGGTGAGGCCGATGCCCTTGTCGTGGATCTCGACCAGCACCCGGCCGTCCGGCAGGCGGGTGGCGTTGACCAGCACCCGGGTCTGCGGGCTGGAGAACGTGGTGGCGTTCTCCAGCAGCTCGGCGAGGAGGTGGACGAGGTCGGTCACGGCGGCGCCGACGACCTCGACCTCGGGGATGCCGGCGAGCTCGACGCGCTCGTACTGCTCCACCTCGGACGCGGCGGCGCGGAGCACGTCGACCAGCGGGACCGGGGTGTTCCAGCGGCGGCCGGCCTCCTCGCCCGCGAGGACGAGGAGGTTCTCACCGTTGCGGCGCATACGGGTGGCCAGGTGGTCCAGCTTGAAGAGGTTCTCCAGCTGGTCCGGGTCGGCCTCGTTGTTCTCCAGGTCGGTGATCAGCGCCAGCTGGCGCTGGATGAGGCCCTGGCTGCGGCGCGACAGGTTGGTGAAGATCGCGTTGACGTTCCCTCGGAGCAGGGCCTGCTCGGCGGCGAGCGCGACCGCCTGCCGGTGGACCTGGTCGAACGCGCGGGCGACCTCGCCGATCTCGTCCTTGCCGTGCAGGGGGATCGGGGCGACCGCGGTGTCCACCCGGTCCGGGTCGGTCTTGGAGAGCTTCTCGACCAGCTCGGGCAGACGGCTGTTGGCGATCTCCAGCGCGGCGCTGTTGAGCGTGCGCATGCCGAGGATCATCGAGCGGGCGGTGAAGCCGGTCAGGATGCCGGCCAGGATCAGCGCGACCAGGACGATGATGGAGTTGAGCCACATGTCCCAGAACGCGTTGTCCTTGAGGTCGGCGGCCTCCTTCACGACGTCGTTCAGGAGCGCGACTTCGGTGGAGCGCAGGCTCGCGATGTGGGTGCTGGTGGCCTGGTTCCAGTTCTCGGGGGTCAGACCCGCGTCCTTGGCCTCCTTGTAGGCCCGGTCCGCGGCGTCCTTGCCCTTGGTCTGGCCGTCGGCGGCGGCCTGCTGGTACGCGGCACCGATGGCGAGCAGGCCCTGCATGGTGGGCGCGCTGCCGTTGGGCATGCGGTACGCGGCGCGCTGCTCGGCCGTGGCCTGGGCGACCAGGGCGTTGGCGTAGACCAGCTGGTCCTCGGGGGCGCTACCGGTGTTGAACTCCGAGACGGAGACCTGCTCCAGCTTCTGCGACACCAGCAGCGACTGGATCATGTCGGTGTTCTCGTGCCGGCTGGTGGTGCCGGCCGAGATGCCGACCAGCAGGTGCAGCATGAGCGCGCGCTGGGTCGACGCGGAGGCCTTGGCCAGCGAGATGGCGTAGATCGCGCGGCCCTTGCTGGTGACGCTGGAGCTGCCGAGACCGACCGAGTTGTCGTACGCCAGCAGCGGCGCGAGCATCACGGAGTACGCGGACGCGGTCGCGGTGGCGAAGAGGTCCTTGCCGTAGGCGTTCTCGCGCAGGTGGGGCAGGAACGCGACGAGGAGGCTGAAGGCGGTGTCGCGGGCCTTGAGCTCGCCGCGGCCGTCCGTCTCCTTGTAGGCCGCGCGGTAGGCCTTGAGCGCGTTGTCGGTGATGGTCCGCTGCTTGGCGACCTCACCGTTGGGGTCCTGCTTGGTGAGCAGGGGTATCAGGGTCTTGTCGCGCTCGTTCTCCAGCGCCTCGGCGAGCTCGGTGGCCGCCTGGGCCAGCTTCGCCGTCTTCTCGGCGCGGTCGGCCTTGACGAAGCCGTCGTAGGACGTGTTGACGCGCAGACCACCGAAGACCAGGGCGACGATGACCGGGATCAGCAGGATCGCGATCAGACGCGTGGGCACGCGCCAGTTCCGGGGCCGGAGGAAGTCGTACCTGCTGCCGGCGGCGGTCCGGTTCGCCTCGGGCTCCGCGGCACCGCCGCGGCGCGCCTTCGGCGGGACCGGCGGCTGCGCGGCCGGGGGTGCCGGAGGGCGTTCCTCGGTGGGGGTGAACGCGGAGAATCCGGACTGGTCCGTTGCGGTACCGTTCGGCTCGCTCTGGCGGGGCTCGGGGCGCCGCTGCGGGGCGACTTGCTGCTTACGCCTCACTCGACAACAACCTCTCGGCCGACTGGCGGCCATGGATCAATCCAGCGCTACCCCTGGCAGCTGCCCGCTGCTGGGTGGGACTGCCGTACAGGATTTAGGGGTAGCTGGAATTTCAGCACGTGCAGGGATGGGGGACAAACAGCTGTCCCGGGGGCTCGGGGGCGGTGCAAATTCGGACATTTGCTGCCATCTAGGTCTAAAAATGTGCTCCGGTTGCGCTGAGTGACGCTAATTGGTCACCCGTTGTCACTGATGATCACCAAATGCCTACCGAACTGTTATCCACCGCTTATGCCCGGGCCTTGCGCTCGGTGCCCGCACGACACCCGCAGGTCACCGGGCCCCCGGAGCGGCCCCGAAGACAGGCGCGCCCGGCCACCCGCCGCGATGGCGGGCGGCCGGGTGACCGGCTCGACTCGTCCCTTCCCGTCGGGCTCAGCGGAGCCTGGCGAGGAGGGCGTGCTCGACGAGGGTGATGAGGGCGCTCTTGGCGCTGTCCCGGCGTCGGGCGTCGAGGGTGATGACGGGGGTGTCGGCGCCGAGCTGGAGGGCTTCGCGGACCTCGTCGCCGGTGTGGGGCTGGTGTCCGTCGAAGCCGTTGAGGGCGACGACGAAGGGGAGTCCGCTGTTCTCGAAGTAGTCGAGGGCGGGGAAGCAGTCGGCGAGGCGTCGGGTGTCGACGAGGACGACGGCTCCGATGGCTCCTCGGACGAGGTCGTCCCACATGAACCAGAAGCGGTCCTGTCCGGGGGTGCCGAAGAGGTAGAGGATCAGGTCCTCGTCGAGGGTGATGCGGCCGAAGTCCATGGCGACGGTGGTGGTCGTCTTGCCGGAGACCTGGCTGATGTCGTCGATGCCGGCGGAGGCCGAGGTCATGACGGCCTCGGTGCGCAGGGGGTTGATCTCGGAGACGGCGCCGACGAGCGTGGTCTTGCCGACGCCGAAGCCGCCGGCGACGACGATCTTCGCGGAGGTGGTGGCGCGGGTGGGGGCGGCCGCGTTAGAGCTTGCGAAGTCCACTGAGGACCCTTTCGAGCAGCGTGACGTCGGGCTGGTTTCCGGTTTCGCCCCCGGAAGCGGGCTGGTGGATGGCGACCAGGCCGGCTTCGGCCAGGTCGGCCACGAGGATGCGGGCCACTCCCAGGGGGATGGAGAGCAGGGCCGACACCTCGGCGACGGACTTCACCTCGGTGCACAGGGTGCAGATCCGCTGGTGCTCGGGGAGCAGGGTGGCCAGACGCTGCGGATCGACGTCGGCCGAGACCAGCGCCTCCAGGGCGAGCTCGTACCTCGGCCGGGTGCGTCCGCCGGTCATCGCGAACGGCCGGATCAGCGGACCCGAGTCCTCCTCGTCGTCGTACTCCTCGACGTGCCCGGGCCGCCGGACGGGGTGAGCGGCCGGCTCCGGTTCCGCGGCCGGCGTCGGGTAGCCGGGCGCGGGGGCGTCGAACGAGGGCTGAGGCTGGCCGTACTGGCCGTACTGATCCTGCGGGTACGGCTGGCCGTACGGGTGCTGCTGGGCGTAGGGCTGGCCGTACTGCGGACCGTGGCCGACGACGCCGGGGGCGCCGAAGGCGTCATGGCCCGTGCCGGGGTACGGATTGCCGTACTGGCCGCTGCGATCGTCGGGCGGTGTCACGGTTCCTCTCCTCACAGGGTGCGGCGGTGCGGTGCGAGCTCGGGCACTGGTCCCCAGCCGGTGGTGCGAAGGCCGTACAACGTCCGAACCCGAGCCCGCCGAAGCGGGCCCGGGACGGACGCGGAGGTGCTTCGAATACCAGGACGGTATCCGACGAACCGTCAGTGCAGGAGACTGCCCTGGAGTTCTGCGCGGAGCGCGGGGGTGAGGACGGCGCCGGCGCGGTCGACGAGCAGCGCCATCTCGTATCCGACGAGACCGATGTCGGAGTCCGGGGAGGCGAGCACGGCGAGCGCGGATCCGTCGCTGACCGCCATCAGGAACAGGAAGCC
>NZ_JBSGFD010000337.1:0-5449 GCF_053603215.1 Kitasatospora sp. NPDC004240
GCGTCCGTCAACATCACCCGCAGCCGCCTCGGACGCCTCACCCGCCAAGGCTTCCTCACCCAACCCGGACGAGGCCGCTACCAGAAACGGACATACTGACTTCGGCTCGTCAGGGTGAAGTGTCCCGGTTTGCCTGACGGGCTCGTTATGGTGGCTGTATCCGATGGTGTGTGAGATATGCGGATGGGGGCGGGCTGACCGCCGCGGGACGGGTGCGCCGGGAGTCGGTGCGAATGCAAGCAGCTGAGCTGTTCGAGCAGGAGGTCAAGCCGCTGGAGGTCGCCCGGCGTCTGCGGGTGAGCCCGAAGTCCGCTTACCAGTGGCACCAGTTGTGGCGCGACGGCGGTGTGCAGGCGCTGGCGTCGCGCGGTCCAAGTGGGTCGCGGTGCCGTCTGTCCTCGCGCTGCCTGGAGAAGCTCGCCGCGTATCTGGACCAGGGGCCGGCCGCGCACGGCTGGGTGGAGGACCAGATGTGGACGGCTGCGCGGGTGGCCACGCTGATCGGGCGGAAGTTCCACGTCTCGTACAGCGTCTCGGGCGCTACACGGCTGATGCACCGGCTCGGCTTCAGCCCGCAGATGCCCGCGAGGCGGGCCGCGGAACGTGACGAGCAGGCCGTCACCGCGTGGACGGAGGTGACCTGGGAGGAGGTAAAAGATCCCGGGCGGACTGCGACGGGTGGGTCTGCTTCGAAGACGAGGCCGGGTTCACGCGCAGGCCGCCCCGTGGACGCACCTGGGGACGGCGGGGCGTCACCCCGGTCGTGAAGGTCTCCGGCAGCCGCTGCGGACGTGTCTCGGTCGCTGGGCTGATCGCCGTGCGGCCAGGCTTCCGGACCCGGCTGTCCCACCGCATCCGGCGGCACACCGGTCGCAAGGGCGAGCGGCGGAGCCTGTCCGAGCGCGACTACATCGGCTTGATCGACGGTATCCACCATCTGGTGAAGGCGCCGATCGTGCTGGTCTGGGATCGACTGAACACCCATGTCTCCCACGCGATGCGCAAGTTGGTGGCCGCCAGGAGCTGGCTGACCATATACATCCTGCCCGCCTACGCGCCGGACCTGAACCCCGTGGAGTGGCTCTGGGCGCACGTCAAGCACAGCCTGGCCAACCTCTCCTCGGTCGCCGTCGACCGTCTTGAAGCCCTCGTCCGCAACCGGCTCAAACGGCTCCAGTACCGCCCCGACATCCTCGACGGATTCCTTGCCGGGACCGGGCTCTCTCTGGATCTGCCACCACCATCACCCTGAAACGCCAACGTCAGTAACGTCCACTCATGACGCGTGCTACCGATGGGGCGGAACGGCTCCTCGAACAGGAGCGCACCGGCGGGTTCGGAAGCGGTCGTGGAACCGGGCGGGAGGTGAGACAGGACGCCCGGTGCGGCCCCGCCGGACTGTTCAGGGGCGAGGCCTTTCACCAACGGCCGTTCCTTCACGCGACGTTGACCGACGCCTCGGAGCGTGAAGGAACGGCCGCCCCGCTGTCGCGGGAACGGAACAGGATCAGCGGGTCAGGTGCACCGTCGAGCTCGCCGACTACCTCGCAGCGGGCGCCGCCGGCCTCCCGTCAACGTTTTCACCGGAGTTCGACGGTGACGTCGGAGTCCTTCAGAAGGTCCACGGTCCTCTCGAAGTAGGAGCCCCGAGGGTCGGGATCACCCTCGAAGGCAGCGCGGGCGATGTCGGCGTGGTGCCAGACGAGGGTGAACGGTGCAAAGACGGAGGGCCCGCCACCCAGATGATCGTCGACCGAGTCGAGGTCGCCACCGTAGGTGCCGCCGGGGCCGATCAGGGCTTCACCGAGCGCCAGGAGCAGTCCGCTCCGGTCGGTGGCGTGCCGTCCGTCGAGGTGGTACGTCCCGCCGGAACGGCCGACGCCCGGCCCGTAGGGGCCGATGCGGCACAGGTGGAGCCACTCCTTGCGGCCGTTCTCGTCGAACGGGGCCCACTGGTTGGGCCGGGCGGGGACGCCGTCGTACCAGACGTCCCAGACGCGCCGGGCGGCCAGGGTCGGACGGTCGGCCAGCCAGGGGAGGCGGTGGGCGCCGCCGCTGGGGTCGGGGACGGTGATATCGATCAGGGTCCCGCCGAGGACGGACGGGCGGACGTCACCGGGGCGGAGGTAGAGGTCGTACCGGGTCATGCGGCGGCCGTTGCGGTCCAGGGCCCACAATGCGATGACCTGGTCGTCCTTCAGCCGCGGCGAGCGGAGTTCGGCCAGCAGGGGTTCGGCGGGTTCGCAGCCGATCAGGTGCAGCGGCTGGATCTGCCGCCGCGGACGCGGGGCGGACAGGCCGTCGATCGACAGGCAGCTGCCCGCCGGATCGTCGGCCGGCAGGGAGGAGTCCGCCCACAGGTCGATCCGCGGGGCCGGACGGAACCGCGGGTCCCAGGCGTCCTCGACGCCGGCACCCACGGTGATGTCCACGTGATCGGGATCACCGGGCGCGGGCCGGTGGGCCAGGACGGCCACGTTCTCCAGGTCCCGGAACCGGGGGCTGGCGGCCGTGGGATCCTCAGGGTGGATCAAGAGACTCACGTCGCCCAGCAGCCGTACCGGATCGTTCGACCGCGTCGCCGCCCGGGCCAGCGCGCTCGCCCGCGGGCAGCCGCGCAGCGTCAGGACCTCACGCGGCAGCGGAGGCGGGTCCATGAACAGCCCCTCGACCTCGGCGCACCGCCCCCAGAGGTCGCTCCTCTCCCGGCCGTCATCGTCGTCGTACTCCCGCACCAGGAGGTACCGGACCGGAAAGCCCCACCCCCACGCCAGGTGTTCCTCGGACCCCACACTTCTCCCCTGCTGACGGACGATCCTCGCTCGCACACGATACGAGTCACCGCTGCCACGAGCCTCCGAATATCGCTCGCCCGGAACGACGCTCCCCGCCGGCCTGTGCCGCCCCCCGGCCAGGCGACCGGACAAGCCCGCGCGAGCGCCTCACGAGGAAGAGCCCTTCCGAGCTCGGCGAACACCAGCGGTACGACCGGGGCACTCTCGGCTCCGAGAAGTTAAGGAGGAGGCCCGCAGCGCCGCGCCGCCTTCCGAACCGCTCCGGCCGTGTCCGAGGAAACCGGGCACCTCCCTTGGCCGCGACCGCCACGACCTCACAGGGCGGAGGCCGACGGGTCGGGGTCGGGCGTCAGTCGTCCCGCTCCCGGGCCGGCCACCGCGCCCGGCGACGGCAGGCGCCTGGCCTTCGGTTCAGGCAGGCCGGTGCTCCGGCAGGTCGATGACGGCGATGCCGTCCTCCTGCGCGACGGCGAGGCGAGTGCCGTCGGGGCTGACGGCGGCGATCGGGGTGGGAATGTGCTCGGCACCGTAGCAGTGGGCCTTCGCAGGGACGGTCACCCCGGGCCATTCGGCGGCCACCCGGCCGGTTCCGGTGTCGACCAGCCGGGGGTGGCCGTTCAGCGAGACCACCTGGGAGCCGCGGGCCAGCAGCACGCCGGTGAGGTGGTCGACCGGGTTGCGGTGCAGCCAGCGGCGCCGGCCGACCGACCAGACGCCGAGCCGCATGGTGCCGAACACCGGCTCCTGGTCCCACCCCAGCGCCTCGTCGGTGGAGGCGACCGCCAGCCGGTCCTCATCCAGCCAACAGGCCGCGCCCACCTCGGCGTCGACCCCGGCGTACGGCGTGAAGACACTGTCCGCGTCCAGCGTGGCCGGGTCGGCGAACGCCGCCGCCAGCTCGTACACGTGCGCCTCCCCGATCGGGGCCCACACCCAGCCCGCCGACAGCAGGTGCCGCCCGTCACGGCTCACCGCGAGCCGCGAGTGGAAGACATCGGCCGTGCCGCGCTCGCCCTCGGTCAGCCGCTCCCCGGTCACCAGGTCCTCGATCTGCAGCCGGTTGTAGTCCTCGGGACAGTGCGCCAGGATCTCCCGACCGTCCGGCAGGCAACCGATCGCCACCGGGTAGTCGAAGTCCTCCGCACAGTAGTAGCTCCGGTTGATCTCCCGAAGCACCTTCGGCCCTCCGGTCTCCACCACCAGCCCCTTGGTCCCGCGCTCCGCGTACACCACGGCGAACCGCCCGGAGGGCGCCACCACCACCTGGTCGAACGGGAACCCCCACCGCAGCGACGTCTCCCGGCGATTCCCGCCCGGCCCCCACCGGTGCCCGCCCCCCACCAGGTCGACGAGGTCCTCCCCGTCCCACCACAGCGACTCCACCCGCCCCGGCACCGCCCACATCCGAACCGTCATCACGCCCTCCCCGTCCTGATCGTCAGACGCCTGAACGGGTGCCACGGGGCGAACGTGCCCCTTGCAGCGGATTGTGGCTGAGCACTTCGCTCGGCCGGTTGAGCAACGACCGGCCGGGTGGACGGAGAAGGGGGTGGGGACACGGATACCACTCCGGTCCCGGGCCGGATGCCGGGGACCTTCCCACCCACCCCCCATGGCCGCGAGTCCCTCACGATCTCCGTCCGGCCCGACGAGCCGCACCGTATCCGGCAGCACCGACAACCACGCCGGTGGTCCGACGGCCGAGGGAGCCCGGTCACGCCCGCGGGCGCGCCGGCGGTGCGGGAGGCCCCTCAGAAACCGTGAAAACGGACTTGCCGCCCCCACGCCCGAAAGGACGGTGGAAGCCCTGGAGCGTCGATCCGGCCGGAATATATCCCCTCCAAGAAGGACACCATCCCCTCCTTATACGTCCACCAACCCCCGCCACGCCCGCGAAACACAACAGGCCATTGCTCCGGGTCAGGGTGGGAGGTATTCCAGAGGATCTCATCCCCGTCAATTGTTCCACCCCATGGCAGAAGCGCGGCCTCCGGCCCCGCCTCACCCGTCACCAGGTGCTCGCCGGGCACATCACCTTCCAGGACATCGTCAGCCAACACCTCCCGCGAAAGCCGGATCGAAGCGGCATACTCCATCTCGAGACCCGGCGACGGAGTCGACACCAGGATGAATTCATCGATCGAGAACGTCGGAAATGATCGCGAGAGGTCCATGTAGTCTTCCGGAAGCACAAGTCCGACTTCACCGGAGATTACAGACCAGTCAACCCGTCGCCCCTCGGAAACCTCGACAAGCCCGGGGAGCTGATCCTTGAGTCGAGAGATCACTTGTGCCATGCCCTTTGCTTGGTCGGAGTATTTTCCACGCGGTTCTCGAACAGCGATTGCCACCGGAATCGCCTGCCCACACCTGGCCAAGACCGGCTCCAGCACCGCCACCCTACCGATCGCCACCGCCCCCGCCTCCCCGGTGCGGTCACCGGTGGAGACCAGCAGGTCGCTCCCGGCCTCGAGAGGGTCGGGCTTCGACGACAGGAAACGGCCTACAAGCCTTTCTCGCTCGTCGGCCCGCGGGTCCGCGAACGGCTGATGACGATCGTTGATGCTCCTATTGGCTGTCAAGCGGCGGTGAGCCAGTCGCGGTAGGCGTTGGCGAGGTTGTCGTCTCGGCGGATGCCGCGTTCGAGGGTGGAG
>NZ_JBSGFD010000338.1:0-5411 GCF_053603215.1 Kitasatospora sp. NPDC004240
CACCGGGGGGGGCGCCCCGGGGGGGGGGGGGGGGGCGGGGGGGGCCCCCCCCCCCCCGCCCCCCCCCCCCCCGGGGGGGGGGGGGGGGGGCCCCCCCCCCCCCCCCCACCACCGGCGGTCTCAGTGCTCGTGCACCGAGTTGGTCTCCTGGATCTTCTTCCAGGACTTCGGCTCCGCCACCGGCCCCGCCGGGGCGTCCTTGCCCACCGGGGCGGCCAGCGAGGCACCCGCGGCCGCCGCGCCCGGCACCGGGCCGACGGCCGGCTTGGCCGCCGTGAACAGCCAGGTGTCGAACAGCGCGGCGAGCTTCTTCCCGGAGATCCGCTCCGCGTACGCCCGGAAGTCCTCGACGGTGGCGTTGCCGTGGCGGCGCTCGACGTTCCAGCCCTTCAGGATCCGGAAGAAGGCCTCGTCGCCGACCGCGTTGCGCAGCGCCTGCACCGCCACCGCCCCGCGGTCGTACACCGCGCCGTGGAACTGGTTGTCCGGGCCCGGGTCGCCCGGCTTGACCGTCCAGAACGGGTCGTCGGCCGGGTGCGAGGCGTAGACGTGGTCGGCGAGCTCCTGGGCGGTGCCCTCGTTCTCGTACTCGGACCAGAGGAACTGGGCGTAGCGGGCGAAGCCCTCGTTGAGCCAGATGTCCTGCCAGCGCTGGACGGAGACGTTGTCACCGAACCACTGGTGGGCCAGCTCGTGCACCACGACCGAGGTGTTGGAGCCGCGCGCGAACTGCCGCGGGCTGTAGAAGACCTGGGTCTGGGTCTCCAGCGCGTAGCCGGTCTTCACATTGGGCACGTAGCCGCCGACCGAGCTGAACGGGTACTCGCCGAAGTAGCCGGCCAGCCAGTCCACCAGCTCGCCGGTGCGCTCCACGCTGGCCCTGGCGGCCGCCGCGTTCTCGCCGAGGTCCTTGCTGTACGCGTTGTAGACCGGCAGCCCGCCCGGCGTGGTGTCGGTGCTGATGTCGAACTTCCCGATCGCCAGCGTGGCCAGGTAGGTGGCCTGCGGCTTGTTCTCGCGCCAGCTGTAGCGGGTCCAGCCGGCCCGGGAGGAGGTGCCGGTCAGCACGCCGTTGCTGATCACCTGGGTGCCGTCGGGCACCTGGACGGAGACGTCGAAGGTGGCCTTGTCGGTCGGGTGGTCGTTGCTGGGGAACCACCACCAGGCGCCCTCGGGCTCGCCGGCCACCACGCCGCCGTCCGGGGTGCGCAGCCAGGCGGTGAAGCCGTAGCGCTTCACCTCGGAGGGTATGCCGGAGTAGCGGACCACCACGGTGGCCCCGGCGCCCCGGGCGAGCGGGCGGTCCGGGGTGATCTCCAGCTCCTGCTCGCCGGTGGCGGCGAACTTGGCGACCCGGCCGTTGACCAGCACCTGGCTGACGTCGAGGGCGAAGTCCAGGTTGAAGCGGGAGAGGTTCTGGGTGGCCGTCGCCAGAATCGTGGTGGTGCCCTCGATCCGGTCGGTGTCCGGCTGGTACTTCAGCCGGATGTCGTAGTGCGAGACGTCGTACCCGCCGTTGCCGTAGGTCGGGTAGTACGTGTCGCCCACGCCCGCGGCCCCGGCCGCGCCGGGGGCGGCGGAGGCGGGAACGGCGAGGAGCAGGGCGGCGGCGCTGGCGGCAGAGACGATCAGCCTCTTGCGCACGGTGGTCCTCCAGGGTCACTGGGACAGGTGGTCGTGCCGTCGATACTGGCTCGATCCCTGTCCCGTCGGAACCCCGTCCACACCTGATTTATGAAGCGTTCATGCAAAGAAACCCGGGTTCGGCCGGCGGTGACCGGGCGTCACGCGCCGATCGCCACCGGGGCGCGCACCAGCGAGCCGTACTCGGTCCACGAGCCGTCGTAGTTCTTCACGTGCTCGAAGCCGAGCAGCTCGGTCAGCGCGAACCAGGTGTGCGCCGAGCGCTCGCCGATCCGGCAGTACGCGATGACCTCGCGCTCCGGCTCCACGCCCTGGCCGCCGTAGAGGGCCCGCAGCTCCTCCGCCGAACGGAAGGTGCCGTCGTCGTTGGCCGCCTGCGACCAGGGGATGTTGACCGCGCCGGGGATGTGTCCCGGCACCTGGGCCTGCTCCTGCGGCAGGTGCGGCGGGGCCAGCGCCTCGCCCCGGAACTCGGCCGGCGAGCGGACGTCCACCAGCACCGAGTCCGAGCCGGGCTTGGCGAACACCTCCGCCTTGGCCAGCACCTCGTCACGCAGCGCCCGCAGCTCCGGGTGCTCCGCCCCGGTCAGCCGGTACGCGCTCTGCTGGTAGTCCATCACCTCCTCGGTGAGCTCACGGCCCTCCAGCTCCCACTTCTTGCGCCCGCCGTCGAGCAGTCTGACCCGCTCGAAGCCGCGCAGCCGCAGCAGCCAGTATCCGTACGCGGCGAACCAGTTGTTGTTGCCGCCGTACAGCACCACCGTGGTGTCGTCCTCCACCCCGGCCACGCGCAGCAGGTGCTGCACCCCGGTGCGGTCGACGTAGTCCCGGCCGACCTGGCTGTGCAGGTCGGTGGTCCAGTTCCAGGCGACCGCGCCCGGGATGTGTCCTTGCTCGTAGGCGGTGGTGTTCTCGTCCACCTCGACCACCCGGACCGTACCGTCGTCCAGGTGGTGGGCCAGCCAGCCCGTGCGGACCAGCGCCTCGGGGTGGGCGTAACCGTTGCCGGTCATGGTCTGTCCTCCTCTCGTTCCCGGTCGCGCGTCAGGTCACGGACCTGGTCGGGTCCGCGCTCCCGGGTCAGGTCGCGGACCAGGTCGGGGGCGCCGCCGCTGGCCACCGCGGTGACCGGCAGGCCGGCCGCGGCGAGCAGTCCGGCGGCGACGGTGGCCCGGCGGCCGCGCCCGCAGACCGTCCAGATCTCCCGGCCGACCGGCAGCTCGCCGATCCGCTCCGGCAGCCGGGTCAGCGGGATGCCCGTCGCACCGGGCAGCGGCGGATCGGGCACCGGCCGGACGTCCAGCACCAGCGCGCCCAGCGCCCGCACCGCCCCCGGCACCTCGGAGATGTCGGCGGTGCGGATCGAGGCCAGCGGGCGTCCGGAGCGCGCCCAGCGCTCCACCCCGCCGTCGAGCGCGCCGATCAGCCGGTGGTCGTAGCCGATCCGCAGCAGTTGGGTGACCGCCTCGTGGACGGCGTCCGCGAACGGCTCGGGCAGCACCAGCACCAGCGGGGTGCCGAAGGGCACCACCTCGCCGGCGATCGCCGCGAAGGAGCCGTCCAGCTCGTCGCCGAGGGCGCCGGGCAGATGGGCGTCGGCGTAGGCGCGGCGGTCCCGGGCGTCGATCACCAGCGCGCCGCGGTCGAGCGCGGCGGCCGTCTCCTCGGGGGTCAGCCGCGCCAGTGCGGGCGGCCCGCCGAGGACGGCCGGTCCGGAGCGGTTCAGCGGGCCCATCTGCCGGTAGTAGGCGGGGGCCGGCGGCAGGCCGCTCAGCCGGGCGGCGACGAACTCCTCCTCGTCCAGTGCGCCGAGCGCCGGGTTGGCCGTGCGCTGCGCGCCGACCGTGCTGGTGCGCCGGCCGGACGCCGGGCCGGACGCGCAGGAGCTGCCGGCCCCGTGGGTGGGCAGCACCCGGGTACCCGGCGGCAGTTGGGCGAGCCGGCGCAGCGAGCGGTACTGCGCGCGGGCGAGCTCCTCCGTCCGGTCGGCGCCGGACAGGTCGGTGCGCCCGGCGGTGCCGACCAGCAGGCTGCCGCCGGTGAAGACGGCCGCCGGGGCGCCGTCGCCGGTGCCGTCCAGGACCAGGTACGAGGTGTGCTCGGCGGTGTGCCCGGGGGTCTCCAGGGCCTGGATCCGCAGGTCGCCGACGGTCAGCTCGTCGCCCTCGGCGAGCGGCAGGTGGTCGAAGCGGTAGCCGGCGCGGGCCGGCCCGGCCACGGTGGCGCCGGTGGCGGCCCGCACCTCCAGCGCGCCCGAGAGGTAGTCGTTGTGGACGTGGGTGTCCAGCGCGTACCGGATCCGCAGGCCGCGCTCGGCGCAGGCGGCCAGCAGCGCCCAGCAGTCGCGCTGCGGGTCGACCACCACCGCCTCGTCGCCGGAGGCCAGCAGGTAACTGCTGTCGCCGAGCGCCGCGGTGACCACGGTCTCGATGGTGTTCCCGGTCATCGCGTCACCCCGTTCCCCACGGGCGTCGGACCGGCCGTCACCTCGACGTCCACCCGGGCCACCGGGTTGCACCCGTAGCCCTGCTCGTTCCACGGCGTGCTGAGCGGCTGGGTGCGCCCGGCCGCGTCGGTCGCCCGGACCTCCAGCCTCACCGGCCCGGGCCGCACCGGCATCCACCGGTACGACCAGTCGCACCACGCGTACGGGCCGGCGGCCGGGGCCAGTGCGGCGGGCCGCCAGGGGCCGTCGCCGGCCCGGACCTCGACCCGGCCGACCGGGGCGCCGCCGCCGGACCACGCCTTGCCGCGCACGCTCTCCGGCCGACCCGCCGGCAGCCGGGCGCCCGGCTCGGGCCAGGTGATCAGCGACTTCACCCGGATCACCGTCACCGGGCCCTCGGGGGTGCCGTCCGGGGTCCCGCTGGAGTGCCGGTAGACGTACTCCTCGGCCTGGAACGGACCGGTGAACGGCCGGCCCACCGCCCGCACCGCGACCAGCCACTTCACGTCCGCCACGCCGTAGCGGCCGGGCACCACCAGGCGCACCGGGGCGCCGTGCCCGGCGGTCAGCGGCGCGCCGTTCATGTGGGTGGCCAGCAGGGTGTCCGGGTGCAGCGCGACCGCGGCGGGCAGGCTGCGCTCGAAGGCGGTGGCGCGTCCGCGCAGCCGGCCCCGGTCGGCGCCGGTGAAGACCAGCTCCACGGTCTCCGGCCGCAGCCCGGCCGGCGCCAGCACCTCCCGCAGCGGCACCCCGGCGAACCGGGCGCAGCCCACCGCCCGCTGCCCCCAGGGCAGTCCGGGCGGGCGCGGGGTCATCAGGGCGCGGCCGTTGCCGGCGCACTCGACGACCACGTCCAGTTCGCGCCGGGCCGAGCCGCGCAGCACCTCGTACCCGAGGTCCAGCGGGGTGGCCACCAGCCCGGTCACCCGCAGCCGCCAGCCGGAACGGTCCAGCCGGGGCACGCCGAAGTGGTCGCGGACGAAGAACGCCCCGGTGGGCGTGATCGGCTCGGCCAGCGCGGCCGAGGGGGTCTGCGCGTTGTACGGCTCCGCCGAGACCGTCTCCGGCTCCCAGCGCGTCACGGTGCTCATCCCGGGCTCCCTGTCACCACCGCCGCCGGGCCGCCGCCCGGTCGGCCGTCCTCGCGTCGCCGCCCGCCGTACCCGTCCGTCATCGCCGTCACGTCCTTCACGCGGGTCTGCCGATCGCCGTCGCCGGCCCGGTGCGCAGGGCCGCCAGCGCCCGGCGGGCGCCCAGCCGTTCGAAGACCTGCGCCGCCTCGGCCCGCAGCGCCCGGTCCTCGGCGCGCCGCGCGCCGCTG
>NZ_JBSGFD010000339.1:0-5406 GCF_053603215.1 Kitasatospora sp. NPDC004240
TTGCGCGTTGTTTGTGTCTTGACTTGGTCGTCTCCCCACCCCCGCCGCGCGGGGGGGCGGTGCCGGCCGTGGGGGCACGGGGGGCGCCCCCGGCGGGCGCAGTGCCGTCCGGGGCCGCCGGGCTGACCCGGGGTCAGACCTTGAGGTACTTGCGCAGGGTGAAGAAGGCCGCGATACCGGCCATGCCCATGCCGACCACCACCAGCAGCGGGATCACCGCCAGCACCGAGGAGAGCCCGATGAAGTGGATGAACTGCACCCGCTCGGCCAGGAAGCCCTGGACGAAGAAGTGCCCGCCGAGCAGCAGCCCGGAGGCCATGACCGCGCCCAGCAGGGCGGCGAAGGCGGCCTCGGCGATGAACGGCATCTGCACGTAGAAGTTCGAGGCGCCGACCAGGCGCATGATGCCGGTCTCGCGCCGCCTGCTGTACGCCGACACCCGGACGGTGTTGACGATCAGCAGCAGGGCGACGAAGAGCATCAGCACCATGATCACGAACGCCGCCGTCTGCAGACCGTTCAGCAGGCCGAAGAGGTTCTCCAGGATCTTGCGCTGGTCCTCGACCGACTTCACGCCGGGCTGGCCGGCGAAGGCGCTCTGGATGACGTCGTACTTGGTGGGGTCCTTGAGCTTCACCCGCCAGGACTGCGGGATGGCCTCCGGGCCGAGGACGGAGATGAGCGGGTTGTCCGGGTTCATCTCCTTCCAGTGCTTGTACGCCTCGGCCGAGTTCTCGAAGGTCGACGACTGGACCACCGAGTCCATCTTGTCCAGCTTGGACTTGATGTCGGCGATCTGCTGGTCGGTGGCCGCGCCCTTGTCGCACTGGGGCGAGTTGCGGGCGTCCGCCTTGGTGCAGAAGTAGATGCTCACCTCGACCTTGTCGTACCAGTACCCCTTCATGGAGTTCACCTGGTCACGGACCAGGAGCGAGGCACCGGCGAGGGCGAGGGAGAGCGCGACACTGACCACGACCGCGATGGTCATGGTCAGATTGCGGCGGAGACCCACACCGATCTCCGACAGGACGAACTGCGCGCGCATGCTTGTGACAACTCCAGGATCGGTACCGGTCGGGCAACGTGGCCGGCGGCCTACGGGATCAGTGCTGGTACCCGTAGACGCCGCGGGCCTGGTCGCGGACCAGCAGCCCCTTGTCGAGCTCGATGACGCGCTTGCGCATCTGGTCGACGATGGCCTGGTCGTGGGTGGCCATCAGCACCGTGGTCCCGGTGCGGTTGATCCGGTCGAGCAGCTTCATGATGCCGACCGAGTTCTGCGGGTCGAGGTTACCGGTGGGCTCGTCCGCGATCAGCAGCATCGGCCGGTTCACGAACGCCCGGGCGATCGCCACGCGCTGCTGCTCACCACCGGACAGCTCGCCCGGCATGCGGTCCTCCTTGCCGCCGAGGCCGACCAGGTCCAGCACCTCGGGCACCACCTTGGCGATGGCACTCTTGGGCTTGCCGATCACCTCCAGCGCGAAGGCGACGTTCTGGGCGACCGTCTTGTTGGGCAGCAGGCGGAAGTCCTGGAAGACCGTGCCCAGCTGGCGGCGCATGTGGGGCACCTTCCAGTTGGACAGCTTGCCCAGGTCCTTGCCCAGCACGTGCACCTCACCCGTGGAGGGCCGCTCCTCGCGCAGGCACAGGCGCAGGAAGGTGGACTTGCCCGAACCGGACGAGCCGACCAGGAAGACGAACTCACCCTTCTCGATCTCCAGCGAGACGTTGTCCAGGGCGGGACGGTTCTGCTTGGGATAGGTCTTGGAGACGTTGTCGAATCTGATCACGGCTGCATCACGGGGGCCATCCTAGGCGGCGCCAATCCTCGGTCGATCCACCCCGGGCGCCCGGCCCTGGGGGTGGGCGAAGGGAGTGGAATGCGCCACTCCCGGCTTGGGACCATACGCGAAGCGGCGGCCGGCCCGCAGGTTCGGGCCAGGACATTGCCCGAAAGTTGGGGGACAATGCCCGGTTATGCCCCGAAAATTGCGAGGCATCTCACAGCGCGCGGGCCGGAACCGGAAGAACCTGGCAGAGTGGAGGTGGTGGCCTGGGTTGGCCGCTCCCCCGCACAGGGCATGAGAAGGAACCAAAGCCCCGTCCGGTGCGTTGGCAATAGCAGCGAGGAGGAGATCGCATGACCTGCGACCATCTGGTGTGCGCCAACTGCAACGGCCGCGTGAGCGAGGGCCGCTGCCCGGTCTGCCGCGCCAACCGGGCCCGTCTGCAGGAGCAGCAGGGCCCGCTCGCCGCGCTGTCCCCCGCCATGCTGCTGGCCCTGCTGGCCGGGCTGCTCGCGGTGGTGGTGATCGCCCGGCAGGCGCTGGCCTGAGACGCGTACGCGAGGGCCCCGACCGGATCCGCTCCGGTCGGGGCCCTCTCACGTGTGCGGCGGGTGCGCGGCGCCTACTGCGCGGCGGTCTCCCGCTGCTTGCGCCGGCGGATGCCGGCCTCGATGCCGTGCTTGATGTTCATCGAGGCCGCCATCCTCACGATCAGCTCGCGGCGGTCTCCCGCTGCTTGCGCCAGCGGATGCCGGCCTCGATGAAGCCGTCGATGTCGCCGTCCAGGACGGCCTGCGGGTTGCCGACCTCGAACTCGGTGCGGACGTCCTTGACCATCTGGTACGGGTGCAGCACGTAGGAGCGCATCTGGTTGCCCCAGGAGCTGCCGCTGTCCTTGAGCGCGTCCATCGCGGCCTTCTCCTCCTGGCGGCGCCGCTCCAGCAGCTTGGCCTGGAGGACGTTCATCGCCGAGGCCTTGTTCTGGATCTGCGAGCGCTCGTTCTGGCAGGAGACCACGATGCCGGTCGGGAGGTGCGTGATGCGCACCGCCGAGTCGGTGGTGTTGACGCCCTGGCCGCCGGGGCCGGAGGCGCGGTACACGTCCACGCGCAGGTCGCCCTCGTCGATGTCGACGTGGTCGGACTGCTCGACGACCGGGAGCACCTCGACCCCGGCGAAGGAGGTCTGCCGGCGGCCCTGGTTGTCGAACGGCGAGATGCGCACCAGACGGTGGGTGCCCTGCTCGACCGAGAGGGTGCCGTAGGCGTACGGCGCCTTGACGGTGAAGGTCGCGGACTTGATGCCGGCCTCCTCCGCGTACGAGGTGTCGTACACCTCGGTGGGGTACCCGTGCCGCTCGGCCCAGCGCAGGTACATGCGCATGAGCTGCTCGGCGAAGTCGGCGGCGTCCACGCCACCGGCCTCGGCGCGGATGTTGATCAGGGCCTCGCGGGCGTCGTACTCGCCGGACAGGAGGGTACGGACCTCCAGCTCCTCGACCGCCTTCTTGACGGCGTCCAGCTCGGTCTCGGCCTCGGCGCGGGTGTCCGCGTCGTCCTCGGCCTCGGCGAGCTCGAACAGCACGCCCAGGTCCTCGATGCGGCCGCGCAGGGTCTCGACCCGGCGCAGTTCGCCCTGGAGGAAGGAGAGCCGGCTGGTCACCTTCTGCGCGTTCGCGAGGTCGTCCCACAGGTCGGGGGCGGCTGCCTCCTCCTCCAGGCGCGCGATGTCGGCCCGGATCTTGTCCAGGTCGAGGACGGCCTCGATCGACCCCATGGTCGTTTCGAGGTTCTTGAGCTCTTCGGAAGGATCGACGGCTGCCACGCACCCAGGGTAATGGTTCCGGGGGTGTACCTGACGACAGTGGGGGCTCCCCGTCGGCTACGGGGCCCGGGGCGCCGTGGCGTGGCTCCCGGGCCGGGGCTGTCCGCCCTGGTGGGAGGGGGCGCTCGCGGCGAAGGCCGTCCACGCGGCGGCCGCGCCCGCGAGCAGCAGCAGGGTCGCCAGCAGCACCGCGAGCACCCGGCGGCGGCGCAGCAGGGCGGCCTGCCGGCCGCGCCGGTGGCCGGCAGGGCCTGCGGCGGTGCGCTGGGCGCGGGACTCGGCCGCGTACGAGGCCAGCTCCTCGGCGGAGGGGCGGCGCAGGCTGGTGTGGGTGTCCCGGGTGGAGTCGGGGGCGGCGCCGGGCACCAGCGGGACGGCGGGGCCGCGCCGGCGCTTGTGGGTGCCGGGGCCGGCGTCGACCTCGGCGTACACGGCCTCGCCGGGGGTCAGCGCCTCCTCGGCGGGCGCGCGGCCCTGCGCGGGGATGGCGAGCACCGGCAGTCCGGCCAGCGCGGGCAGCTGCTCGCGCAGCCGCTCGGCCAGCTCGGCGGCGCGCAGCCGGGAGGCCGGGGCCTTGGCCAGGCACTCGGCGATGATCCGCCACAGGCCGTCCGGCAGTCCGGGCACCGGCGGCACCTGCTCGGTGACGTGCCGGCGCAGCACCGCGCCGGTGTGGCCGCCGCCGAACGGGGTGAAGCCGGCCAGCAGCTCGTACAGCACGGTGGCCAGGGCGTAGATGTCGACGGCGGCGCGCGGCTCCAGGCCCTCGATGATCTCGGGGGCGAGGTAGTCGGGGGTGCCGATGATCCGGGTGGCGCGGGTGCGGCGGGGGGCGTCGACCAGGCGGGCCACGCCGAAGTCGGTGAGCTTGGCGCGCGGGGCGCCGCCGGGTCCGGGGGCGGCGGCAAGGTCGAGCAGGACGTTCTCGGGCTTGACGTCCCGGTGGACGATCCCGGCGGCGTGCGCGGCGGCGAGGCCGTCGGCGACGTCGGCGATCACCGAGACGGCGGCCTGCGGGGCGAGCGCGCCGTCGCGCTCCAGCCGGGAGCGCAGGTCGGTGCCCTGGACGAGCTCCATCACCAGGGCGAGGTCGCTGCCGTCCACCACCATGTCGCGCACGCCGACCACCCGGGGGTGGTCGAGGCTGGTGAGCGCGGCGCGTTCCTGGACGAAGCGGCCGACCAGCACCTGGTCGGCGGCGAGGTCCTCGCGCAGCAGCTTGACCGCGACCGGACCGTCCGGGCCCTCTCCGAGCCACACGGTCCCGGCGGAACCCCGGCCGATCACCTGGTGGACGGTGTAGCGGCTGCCGATCTTGCGTGCCAATGCTGCTCCGTGGGCGGCGGGAGCGCTCCGGAGGGGGCCCGGTGCGCTCGGTGGGGCGGGACAACAGCGACCAACCTACGCGCCCGAGGGGCCCGCGGGGGCCGCCGTCGCCGTTCGGGCGGGCACCACTTGACGGGAAATCTTGTGAACTGTCGACATGGCGACAATCCCGGCCCCCTTCTGTCCGGAAGGGGGCCGGGACGCGGCTCCGGGGGCGCTACGGAGCGGACGAGAACAGGTTCCGCACCCAGTCGATCGCGTCGACCACCCAGTCCCGGGCGGTCGCCCAGTACTGGGGCAGGTCCGTGAAGTTCCACAGCGCCGCCGCGGCCAACGCCAGGACCAGCAGCACCATCAGACAGCCCTTCAGACAGCCGAGGCCCGGGATGTACATCCGGTTGCGGCTGCGCGGACGGCGCTCGCGGGCGGGCGCCGGCTCCCGGCGGGCCGGCTCGCGCGGCGGCGC
>NZ_JBSGFD010000340.1:0-5353 GCF_053603215.1 Kitasatospora sp. NPDC004240
ACGGATTCACGGTGGGATGGGATTCCCGGCCAGTCTGGGGAGCCTCGCTATAAGCGCCCTATACGCCGCCGGGCCGCCCCGCCCACCGCCCAGCCCACTGCCCCGCCCGAGGCCCTCCGGAGGCCCGCCCGAGGCCCGCAGGAAGCCGGAAGTGCCGGGAACTCCCGTGGAGTTCCCGGCACTTGGGGGCGCTTTGCGGCGGGCGGGTCAGGCCGAGCCGGCGGCTCCGCGCAGGATGCCCTGGCCGTCCCGGTCGCGCAGGGCGAGCGCGGCCGGCACCACCGCCGAGACGAGGGCGATGGCCGCGCAGCAGACGGCGAGCACGCCCATGGTGCCCCAGGGCACCACCGCGGGCGTCGGGCCGACCAGGTTGGTCAGGGCCGCCCAGGAGCCGCCGACGCTGATCGCCGTGCCGAGCAGGCCGAGGACCGTCCCGGCCGCCACGCACAGCAGGGTCTCGACGGCGACGGCGCTCAGCACCTGGGCCTTGGTGGCGCCGGCCAGACGCAGCAGGGACAGCTCCTTGCGGCGGTCGGTGACGGTCATCACCAGGGAGTTGGCCAGCGCGATGGCCGCGTAGCAGATCGCCAGGCCGAGGATCATCAGCAGGGCGTTCCAGGAGGCCTCGTCATCGTTCGCGGTGGCCGCCGACCAGGTCTCCTCCGGTGTGGTGAGCCGGGCGCCCAGCCCGTTCACGGCCGCGTTCAGGGCGTCGGAGGCCTGCTGCCGGTCGGTGCCGGGCAGCACCTTCAGGTGGATCCGGCTCGCCAGGTCCTGGCCGCCGACCCCGTCGGTGACGGCGTTGCGCGCGGTCACCCAGGCCTGGGTGGTCTCGGCGCCGCTGCCGAGGACGGCGGCGACCCGCAGGGTCCGGGGGGTGCCGTCGGCCAGCCACACCGAGACCTGCTGCCCGGTCTGCGGCGAGCCGGGCCAGGTGCGGCTGAGCACGATCGAGTCGGGGCCGAGGTCGGCCAGCGAGCCCGAGACGACCGGGAGCCGGTCGACCTCGGCCAGCGCGGTGGCGTCCACCACCGCGGCGGGGAAGGGCACCAGGGCCACGCCGTCCTGGTCGGCCATCACGGAGGTCGGGGTGATGACCAGGCTCTGCACGCCGGGGACGGCCCGGACCCGGTCCACCACGGCCCGGCTCAGCCCGGGTGTGCCGGCCGGTGCGACGACGAAGTCGGCGGCGGCCAGCTGGTTGCGGACCTCGGTGGCCTTGGAGCGGTTGATGGTGTCGATGCTGCCGAGCAGGCAGCCGGCGAAGGCGATGACCAGCACCACCGGGGTGGTGGTGGCGGCGGTGCGCCGGAACGCCGTCAGCGAGCTCTGCCGGGCGGTGGCCCAGACGATGCCGCCGCCGTCGGCGGCGGGGCGTCCGCGCAGCCGGGCCGAGAGGGCGGGCAGCAGCGTCAGCAGCCGGATCACCGGGGTGGCCAGTACGCCCGCCAGCAGCACGCAGCCGCCGACGACGGCCAGCAGCAGGCCGAGCGAGTCCGCGGCGTTGGCCGCGGCGTCGGGCCAGGTCCGGGCCACCACCACGAGTGCCCCGATGCCGGCGCCGAGCACGAGCAGGCCGCTGATCCAGCGGACCGCCAGCGCGGCCCGCGAGCGCCGCTCGACGTCGGCCTCCATCAGTGCCTCGCCGGGGCTGACCAGGCCGGCCTTGAACGAGGAGAGCACCACGCCGGCCATCGCGGTCAGCAGTCCGATCAGGGCCGAGACGAGCAGTCCCCACCAGCTGATCGGGACGGTGAAGTCGGCCGGCACCATGGCGCGGTCGACCAGCCACCGGCCGGCCAGCGGCGCCCCGGCCGTACCGAGCGCGCAGCCCGCGACGGAGGCCAGCAGGCCGACCAGCAGGGCCTCCCGGTTGACCAGGGTGCGCAGCTGCTTGCGGGTGGCGCCGATCAGGCGGAGCAGGGCGAGCTCGCGGCGGCGCTGGGCGATCGACAGCGCGAAGGTGCCGGCGACGACGAACACGGCGGTGCCGCCGGAGACCGCGGCGGAGAGTCCGAGCGGGGTCTGCACGTTGTCCAGCTGGCTGGCGACGTCGATGTGGTGCGGGTCCAGCTGGCTGCGTTCGGAGCCGGTCAGCACCCGGGCGGCGCTCGCGCCGCCGGCGCCGGCCACGGCCCGGCGCACCGCGTCGGCGGGGCCGAAGGCGGCCAGTACACCGACGGCGGGGCAGAACCGGGCGGCCTGCGCGTCGGTGAAGAAGACGGCGTGCTCGAACGGCTGCGCCTCGGTGACGCCGGAGACGGTCGCGCTGTGCAGGCCGCCGGCGGTGACGTACTGGACGCGCCGGCCGACCTGGTCGGGGCTGCCGCCGCCGATGACGATCTGGTCGTCGGCGGCCGGGGCCGAGCCGGCGGTCAGCCGGTAACCGCCGAGGGCGGCGCTGGACCAGCCGCGTCCGACCTGGTCGCGCGGGCCGTCGGCGAGCTGGGCGTAGAAGGTGCGGTCCTCGACCGTCCGGCCGGTGGTGGCGACCGCGGCGATCAGTCCGTCCGGCAGGCCCTGCTGCCGGGCGACCGGGGTGGGGGAGACGTCGCCGTCCCCCCGCCGGTAGTCGAGGGTGTGGACGGCGGACACCAGGACGGGTGCCTGCGAGAAGCGCTGGCGCTCCTGGTCGGGGATGCCCGAGGTGGCGGCGATGACCAGGATCGAGGTCGCCATCAGGGCGACACCGCAGGCCAGGGCGACGAAGCTGCCGACGAACGAGGCCCAGCGCAGCTTGACGGTGGCGAGGGCGAGGCTCAGCATGCCACGGCCTCCAGCGCGGTCATCCGGGCGGCGACCTGCTCGGCGGTGGGCCGCTCCAGGGAGCCGGCCAGCCGGCCGTCGCGGAGGAAGACCACGCGGTCGGCGTAGGAGGCGGCGACCGGGTCGTGGGTGACCATGACCACGGCGCGGCCGGGGTCGTCGGCCATGGAGCGCAGCAGGGCCAGGACCTCGCGGCCGCTCCTGGTGTCGAGTGCGCCGGTCGGCTCGTCGGCCAGCAGGACCGCGGGGCGGGTGATCAGCGCGCGGGCGATGGCCACCCGCTGCTGCTGGCCGCCGGAGAGTTCGCCCGGCCGGTGTCCGGCCCGTTCGGCGAGTCCGACGGCGGCGAGGGCGGCGCTCACCTCGGACGGTGCGGGGTGCCGGCCGGCGAGCTTGGCCGGGAGCGCCACGTTCTGGGCCGCGGTCAGGGCCGGCAGCAGGTTGAAGGACTGGAAGACGAAGCCGATCTTCTCCCGGCGCAGCACGGTCAGCGCGTTGTCGCGCAGGCCGCCGAGGGGGGTGCCGTCGACCCGCACCTCGCCCTGGTCGATCGGTTCCAGGCCGGCGGCGGACCGCAGCAGGGTCGACTTGCCGGAGCCGGAGGGGCCCATGACGGCGGTGAAGGTCCCGAAGGGGAACCCGATGCTCACCCCGTCCAGGCCGGTGACCGGCTCGGGTCCGCGTCGGTAGGTCCGGCAGACCGATCGGAGTTCAACGGCAAAGTCGGTGGCGTTCATAGTCTCAGCCCATCAGTCGGGGTGGGTGCGGCTCAATGACCTGGAATTCAGTCCCGGGGGTGTGGCTGGCTACACCCCCGGTGGCGCCGGGCGGCCGGCCGCGCCCCCGTGGACGGGGGTGCGGCGGGTGTTCCCCGGACGCGGCACCGACGTTCCCCACCCGGCCGGGTGCCACCGCCCCGGGGCAGGGGCGGTGGCGGGCCGGTCGTTCGGGTGGGCCCCGTCGCTCAGGTGGGTCCTGACGCTCGGGTGGGCCCCGTCGCTCAGGTGAGCAGGGCGGGATCGACCCAGCCGTGCTGGAGCGCCATCATCCCGGCCTGGAACTTGGTCTTGGCACCCAGCTGGGCGGCGAGCTCGGCGGTGCCGCGCCGTACGGTGCGGACCGAGACGCCGAGCCTGCGGGCGATCATCTCGTCGGTGGCGCCCTTGGCCAGCAGGACCAGGATGGCCTGCGACCGCGGGGACAGTTCGGGCTTCTCCCGGTCGACCGGTGCCTCCGGCTCGGAGGCGACCGGCAGGGAGCTCTGCCAGACCCGTTCGAACAGCTCGCACAGCGCGCTGACCACGCCGTGGCCGCGAAGCACGAGGGCACCCGTACGGGTGTCCTCGGGGTCCACCGGAACAATAGCGGTGGACCGGTCATAGATCACCATGCGCGGCGGAAGCGTCGGTGCGACGCGCACCTGGGCGCCCTGCTCCGTCAGCCAATGAGCATACGCAATGGTGTTGTTGTCGTTCTTGATGCTCTCCAGGTAGATCGACCGCAGCCGGACCCCGCCGCGCAGCACCCGCAGGTCCAGCGGGCGGCTGGCCTCGATGTTCGCCTCGGACATCACGCCCGAGGTGACGAAGCCCAGCACCTCCTCGGTGCAGCCGGTCGCCAGCGACTCGATCCGCAGCCGGATCGAGTCGATCCCCTCCAGCACCTCGACGTCCGCGCTCCGGCGGGACGACCGGGTGAGGCTGGAGTACTCGGCGACCACCTCGACGAGGTCGCGGCGCCCCTGCTCGATCTCCAGCAGCCGCCGCTGGAGCTCGGCCTCCCGGCGGTCGAGCAGGTAGCGCAGCCCGACCTCCGGTTCCACCGGCTTCAGCACGCCCGGGTCCTGCCAGGACGGTCTCAGCAGCGCGAGGCGGGCGAGTTCGTCCAAGGACGACCGCACCCTGACCTCGTCCCAGCCGAGCCGGTCGGCGATGTCGGCGGGCCCGCTTTGCGGATCCTTGAGCATTTCCTTGTAGACAGCCCCGGCCTCGGCGTCGAGGCCCAGCTTCTCCAGCATTGCCGTGCGTCCAATTTTCCGGGGAGAACGATCTGATGACGGGTCAAATACCGATCAACATCGGACAGTCGGAAAGCGGAGAGGCGCGGCACAGTCGTGGGCCGATCGCGTGGAGCATGTCTGACATGGTGAAACGTCCCCCGAGAAATCTCTGAACATCTTCACACGAGGGACTGATATGTGGCCGCCCCCCGGCAGGGTCGAGTCACGGAATTGTCACTCCCCGCACGCCCCCGGTCGAGTTTCTGTCATCGATTGACGTTAAGTCAAATAGTGGCTCCCCAGCGTGATGGAGTCAGGTTTTTGCGGATGAGTCGCGGCAAAAACACGCAACACCAGCAATCGTGATTTCCGCCGCTTCCCGGACCTCCCCGGCACGCCGTCGGCACACCCCCCGTGACCTGCGCGGGAGGCGCCTGCGGCGGTGGATCCGCCGGTATAGAGCGTCTATAGCGGGCCGCCACAGACTTCCCGGGCAGTCGGACGAGTGTGCGGGCAGCCGGCCCGCCCCGCAGCCCGGCCGTCCAGTGAATCCAGCCGCCCGTGGCGGCACCGGCCCCGAACGACCTG
>NZ_JBSGFD010000341.1:0-5306 GCF_053603215.1 Kitasatospora sp. NPDC004240
ACACCAGTCTCTCCCCCCCCCCCCCTGGCCCCACCCCCCCCCCCCCCCGGGGCGGCCGCGCGGCCCCACGGCGCGGCGCACGGGCGCCCCGGGAACGGCGGACGGCCCCCGGGATCTCCCGGGGGCCGTCCGTGGCCGTGCCGTGGGGTCGGGCCGTGGCCGGTCCGTGCCGCGTCAGCTCTTGGCGTCGAGCCGCTCGTCGAAGAAGCGGTCGACCGTGCCGCGTTCGGCGGCCAGCGCGGCGAGCGGCTCGCCGACCACGCGCTCGGCGAGTTCGACGGCGAGCTCGCCGACGTCCTGCCGCAGTGACACGGCGGCGAGCGCCTGGTCGACGGCGATCCGGGCGTGCGCGTCCGCGACCAGCCGCTCGCGTTCGCGCAGCCCCTCCTCGCGGGCCGCCGCGATGATCGCGGCGCCCTGCTCGGAGGCCTCCTGCCGGATCCGGGCGGCCGCGTGCTGGGCCTCCAGCAGCTCGCGCCGGTAGTCGGCGAGGGTCTGCGCCGCCTCGGTGCGGATGGCCTCGGCGCGTTCGGAGCCGCCCACGGTGGCGTCGTGCCGGCTGGCGAGCACCTCCTCGATCCGGGGCAGCAGGACGCGGCCGAGCACACCGAAGATCAGGAAAAAGACGGCCAGGCCGAGCAGCAGTTCGGGCAGTTCGGGCTTGAGTGGTCCGATGTTCTGCATGCGCTCAGCATACGATCTGACACCGCATCAAGGTCAAGGCCCGGTAAAGCCGGTGCGCCCGGGGTCGCGGGCTCAGGTCGCCCGCCGGCTCAGGTCACCGCCCCGCGCAGCGAGAACCGCTCCTGGCGCCACTCGCCGGACTCCAGCACCTCGGCCAGGTGCCGCGCCGCGTCCCAGACGTCGGTGTGCGACAGGTACAGCGGGGTGAAGCCGAAGCGCATCAGGTCCGGCGCCCGGAAGTCGCCGATCACCCCGCGGGCGATCAGCGCCTGCACCACCGGGTAGCCGTCCTCGTGCCGCAGCGCGACCTGGCTGCCGCGCCGGGCGTGCTCGCGCGGGGTGGCCACCTCGATGCCGTCCAGGCCCTCCACCAGGGAGATGAACAGGTCGGTCAGCGCCAGGCTCTTGGCCCGCACCGCCGCCAGGTCGGCGCGCTCCCAGACGTCCAGCGAGGACTCCAGCGCGGCCTGGCCCAGCAGGGAGGGCGAGCTGGTCAGGAAGCGGCCGATGCCCTCGGTGGGCTCGTAGCCGGGCTCGAAGGCGAACGGGCGGGCGTGCCCGAACCAGCCGCTCAGTGGCTGCTCGGCGGCCGCCTGGTGGCGCCGCGCCACGTACAGGAAGGCCGGGGCGCCGGGGCCCGCGTTCAGGTACTTGTAGGTGCAGCCGACCGCGAAGTCCGCGTCGGCGGCGCCCAGTTCGACCGGCAGCGCGCCGACCGAGTGGCAGACGTCCCAGATCATCAGCGCGCCGGCCGCCCGCACCCTGGCGGTGATGCCGGGCATGTCCAGCAGCTCGCCGGTGCGGTAGTCCACGTGCGACAGGACGACCGCGGCGACGTCGTCGCCCAGGTGCTCGTCCAGCCCGTGCGGGTCGACGAGCACGCTGCGCGCGCCCTCGAACTGCGCGGTCACGCCCTCGGCGATGTACAGGTCGGTCGGGAAGGCCGCGCCGTCGCCGAGCACCGTGCGCCGGCCCGGGCGCAGCCGCAGCGCGGCGGTCAGCACCTTGAAGAGGTTCACCGAGGTGGTGTCGCAGACCACGACCTCGTCCGGCTCGGCGCCGATCATCGGGGCGAGCCGCCGGCCGAGCCGGTACGGCTGCTCGAACCACCCGGCGTCGTTCCAGCTGCGGATGAGCTCGCGCCCCCACTCGCCCTCGACGACCTCGCGGATCCGCTCGGGGGTGCGGGCCGGCAGCGCGCCCAGCGAGTTCCCGTCCAGGTAGATCACCCCCTCGGGGAGGGCGAACTCCTTGCGGAAGGCCGCCAGCGGGTCGGCGGCGTCCAGGGCGACGCACTCCTCGCGTGTGATCACCGGCTTGCTCTCCTTGCTCACAGTTCGTTCCGTACGGTCCACAGCTCGGGGAAGACGTCCTGCTCCGCCGACCTGCGCAGCCAGCTCAGGCCGCTGGAGCCGCCCGAGCCGGGCTTGGCCCCCATCGAGCGCTTGACCGCCGCCAGGTGCCGCTGGCGCCAGCGGGTCACCCGCTCGGCCACGTCCAGCAGGGCCTCGGCGAGCGGCTGGAGGGCGGCGTGCTCCGGGTCGGTGTAGACGCGGCGCCAGGCCGCCTCGACCGCCTCGTCGCCCTGGTGGCGCTGCTCGGAGACGGTGTCCGGCACGTCCAGGCCGTGCCGGGCGAGCAGTGCCAGCGCGTCGTCGTAGAGGCTGGGGGAGCGCAGCGCCGCGGTCAGCTCCTCGCGGGTCTCCGGGACGTCCCGGTACATGTTCAGCAGGGCGCCGTTCTTGTTGCCCAGCAGGAACTCCAGGTGCAGGAAGGCCGAGGACTGGAAGCCGGAGGCCTCGCCGAAGACCGAGCGGAAGGAGTTGAACTCCCGCGGGGTCAGCGTGGCCAGCAGGTCCCAGGACTCCACCAGCACGTCCTGGGCGTGGGTGCCGCGCCGCAGCGCCGCCAGCGCGGCGGGCAGGTCGCCCTCGCGCAGGGCCCGCTGGGCGAGCGTCCACTCGTGCCTGATCAGGCCGAACAGCAGCTCCATCACCTGCGTGGAGACGATGAACGACAGCTCGGCCGGCTCCTTGCTGAGCGGCTGCTGCAGGCTGTGCAGCTCGTCCAGCCGCGCGTAGCGGGCGTACGGGGTCCCCCGACCCGGCTCCCCGCCGAGGTCCGCCGCCGGCCGACCGAACGACAGGTTGGGTGTTTCCACCGTGTCGTGCCCCATCCCGATCCCTCCTGATTGCCCGGCTCCTTGCCGGGGCCCCATTGTGCTTCCGGGTATGCCCGGTTTTGAATGGGCTCCGGGCACCGTGAAGGCGCCCGTGCTTATCGATCGCAAGGCGTTCCGCCGATCGGCCTTGCGATCGCGAACGAGCCCCTCGAACCCTGCCGGGAGCCCTCATGGACGCCGTCGACCGCCGCCTGCTGGCCGAGCTCCAGGCCGACGCCAGACTCTCGTACAACGAGCTCTCCCGCCGGGTGAGCCTGTCCTCGCCCGCGGTCGCCGAGCGGGTGCGCCGGCTGGAGGCGGAGGGGGTGATCAGCGGTTACCACGCCCACGTCGACCTGACCCGGGCCGGGCTGCCGATCACCGCGCTGGTCCAGATCCAGTGTTACGGCCCGCGCTGCGTGCTGCGCGACCCGGAGGTGGCCGGCTGGCCGGAGGTCCTCCAGCTGCACCGGGTGACCGGCGGGGCCTGCTGCGTGCTGCTGGTCGCGGTGGCGACGATGGCCGAGTTCGAGGGGCTGTGCGACCGGCTGGGCGCGTACGGCCAGCCGTCCAGCTCGATGATCCTCTCCAGCCCGGTGCCCTGGCGGCCGGTGGAGGCGCCCTGAGGCCCCGGGGCCCGTCCGGCCGGGGGAACCGGTGCCGGCTCAGTGGGGCAGCGGCACCCCGAGGCCGACCAGGCCCTCCATGAAGAGCTCCACCCCGACGGCCGCCAGCAGCAGCCCGAGCAGCCGGGACAGCACCTCCAGCGAGGTGGGGTGGGTGCGCCGCATCAGCGGGCCGAGCAGCGCCACGCAGAGGTAGTTGATCACCGTCACCGAGATGTAGGCGCCGGCCACGGTGGCCCGCCAGCCCCAGTCGTCCTGGCTGAGCGTGCCGACCAGCACGGCGGTCACCGCCAGCGGGCTCGCGATGTACGGCAGGAGCAGCTCGCGGATGCCGTCGACCATCGGGTTGGTCAGGTGCTGGTCCTCGGTGTCGCCCGCGCCGAGGTGCAGGCCGAGCACCAGCGCGACCGCGTAGATGAAGAAGATCACCCCGCCGGCCAGCTGCAGCGACTGGTCGCTGATGTGGAAGAGCTCGGTGACGAAGTCCGCCGTGAGCACCAGCAGCAGGCCGACCAGCGAGGCGATGACCGTGCTCCAGGCCGCCAGCCGGCGCAGCTCCGCGGAGCTCCGGTCGCTCGCCAGCCGGGCGAAGGAGAGCAGGACCTTCGGCGGGCCGATGATCGCGAAGAACGCGATGAACGCGCTGCTGAGGTTGAAGACGAACATGGACAAAGCATGACGTGACGGTCAGCGCGGCAGCGCGGTGACGCCTCCGGGGCGCAGGGTGTCGACGATCGGCACGGGGAGTCGCCGGCCACGCTCGGTGCTCCCTTCATCGACTTCTCGACATTCGCCCGGATGGCGGTCCCGGGTCGAGCCGACGGGTCCTTTCGGCTGCTATGGAGACCGGACGTCCCCGCCGGTGGACGCACCCGCGGACCCGGCGCGGAGCCCGTACGGACCCCGTGGGACCGGGACGTCCGGCGCCCGTGCGGACCTTCGCGGACCGGCGGGGGCCCGTACGTCCGGAGACCGGACGTGACCTCGGAGGCGAGGAATCGACATGTGTCTGAACCGCAAGGACCTCGGCCTGCTGGCGCTGCGCGGCGCCGTCGGCGGCGTACTGATCGCGCACGGCACCCAGAAGCTGTTCGGCTGGTTCGGCGGCGGCGGGCTGGAGGGCACCGCCCAGGCGATGGACCAGATGGGCTTCCACCCCGGGCACCGCAGCGCGCTGGCGGCCGGTCTCGGCGAGACCGGCGGCGGCGCCATGCTGGTGGCCGGGCTGGCCACCCCGGCGGCCGGCGCGGTGGTGGCGGGCACCATGGCGACGGCGGTCGCGGTGCACGCCCCGGCCGGCTTCTTCGCGATGGGCGGCGGCTACGAGTACCCGGCCTTCCTCGGCGCGACCGGGCTGGCACTGGGCCTCGCCGGCGCCGGCCGGTACTCGCTGGACCACGCCACCGGCCACGTCTTCGACCGCCCGTCGGTCGGCGTGCTGGCCTTCCTCGGCAGCGCGGCCGCGGCGTACGGGGTGGTCGCCCGGCGCCGGCACGTGATCCGGCTGCGCGAGGAGCGGGCCGCGGTGGAGGCGGAGAGCGAGGAGGGCTCGGGGCTCTCCTGAGCCCGCGGCCCCGGCGGCCCTCCTGAGCCCCGGCCCCGGCCGGCTCACCCGGATGCACCACCTCGGTGGCGGGCCCCCGCGCCGGATCCCAGGGTGGGCGGAAGGGTGTGCCGGGCAGCGCGGCACCGGGCAGAGACGAGGACACGATGGACCGCCAGCCGCTCGGCCGGACGATGACTCCCCAGCAGAACGGGCCCCGCGGCCGCGCCACCGTACGGGACCCGGGCGCGCCCGTGGTGCGCCGCCCGTACCGGGCGGTGGCCGGGGCCGT
>NZ_JBSGFD010000342.1:0-5280 GCF_053603215.1 Kitasatospora sp. NPDC004240
GCCGGGCGCGGCCAGCCGGGCGGCGACCGTGACCGGACGGCCGTCCGCGAGGGCCGTGTCCAGCTGGGCGAGCGCGCTCGCGGCGGGCAGCGGGGCGATGCCGATCCGGGCGATCCTGGCCCGGTCGGCGGGGCTCAGCGCCTCACCCATGCCCTCGCCCTCCCAGAGGCCCCACGGCAGGGAGAGCGCGGGCAACCCCAGTGCGCGGCGGTGCAGGGCGAGCGCGTCCAGGAAGGAGTTGGCGGCCGCGTAGGCGCCCTGACCGGCGGTGCCGAGCACCCCGGCGACCGAGGAGAACAGCACGAAGGCGGTGAGCGGCAGGTCGGCGGTGGCCTCGTGCAGTGCCCAGGCGCCGTCGACCTTGGGCCGCAGCACCGCGGTGAGCCGCTCGGCGGTCAGCCCCTGGAGGAGGCCGTCGTCCAGCACTCCGGCGGCGTGCAGCACCCCGGTGACCGGCAGCTCGTCCGGCAGGCCGGAGAGGGCGGCGCGGACGGCGGCCGGGTCGGCCACGTCGCAGGCGGCCGCGGCCACCCGCACGCCCTGCCCGGTCAGCTCCTCGACCAGTCCGGGGTCGGCCGCGCCGCTGCGGCTGAGCAGCAGCAGGGAGCGCACCCCGTGGGCGGCGACGAGGTGGCGCACCACCGTTGCGGCGAGGGCGCCCGAGGCGCCGGAGACCAGCACGGTGCCGGTGCCGAAGGCGCCGCCCACGGGGGCTGCCGCGCCGTCCGGGCCGGGGCCGGCCTGGGTCAGCCGCGGGGCGAGGACCCGGCCGTCACGGACCAGGACCTGCGGTTCGTCGGCCGGCCAGGCGACCGCGGGGAGCCCGGCGAGGCCGTCGGCGGGCAGATCGGTGTCGACCAGCAGCACCCGGCCCGGGTTCTCGGTGGCGGCGGAGCGGACCAGGCCGCCGACCGACGCGGCGGCGAGCGCCTCGGGCGTGCCGGGCCGGGCGGCGGGGAGCAGCACGGCGAGCCGGGCCGTTTCGAGGACGGGCTCGGCGAGCCACTCCCGCAGCAGCGCCAGCGCCCGGACGGTGGCCACCCGGACCAGGTCCGGCACCTCGGCCCCGGCGCCCCCGGCCGGGGCGCTCTCGGCCGGGGCGCTCTCGGCCGGGGCGAACGGCAGCAGCACGATGGCCGGGACCGGCCGGCCGGTGTCGGCGGCCAGCTCGGCCGCCGTCGGGTAGGCGCGGGCCTCGCGGCCCCGGGCGGTGAGCGCCTCGGCGAGCGGGCCGGCGAGCCCGGGATCGCCCAGCACCGCGACGGGCCCGGCCCCGTCGGTGAGTGCCAGCGGAACGGTGTCCGGGACGAGCAGCGGGTCCGCGCCGCGGGCGGCGGCGAACCGCGCGGCCGGCACCTCGGCGAGCTCCAGCGCGGCGACGTGGAGCAGCGGGGTGCCCGTCGCGTCGAGCAGGGTCACCGCGGCCCGGCGTTCGCCCTCGGGTACCACCCGGGCCCGCAGCGGCCCGGCGGCCGCACCCCCGTGGTGCCGGATGCCGAGGTGCCGGACGCCGTGCCAGGCGGCGGGCAGCAGCAGGGTGGTCCGGCCGTCCTCCGGGAGCCCGGCGTGGGCCCAGGGGTGGAGGGCGGCGTCCAGCAGGGCGGGCGGGACGGTGAAGCGGGGGTCCGCCTCGCGGGCGCCCTCGGCGGGGGCGGCCAGTTCGGCCGAGAGCGAGCCGTCCGGGTGGCGCCAGGCCGCGGTGACGGCGCGGAAGGCGCCGCCGTAGTCGAGGCCGTGGGCGGCGAGGGCCGGGTAGAGCTCCTCGGGGTCGACCGGACGGGCGCCGGGCGGCGGCCAGTCGGACGAGGCCGGTACGGGCGGGGCCGGCGGGTGCGGGGCCGTGGCCTCGGGGGCGAGGGTGCCGGAGGCGTACAGGGTCCACCGCGTCCCGCCGTCGGGGCGGGCGTGGATCCGCAGCTCGCGTTCGCCGCCGGGGCCCTCGGGGCCGAGCCCGAGCTGCAGGTGGACGGCCTCCCCGGTGGGCGGGAGCAGCGGCGCGTGCAGGTCGAGCGAGGCCACCACCGGTACGCCGGCCCGGCGCCCGGTGTGCAGGGCCAGGTCGAGCAGGGCGGTGGCGGGCAGCACGGTGGCGCCGGCGACGCCGTGCCCGGTGAGCCAGGGGTGCTCGCCCAGGGCGAGGCGGCCGGTGAACAGGGTGCCCGCGCCGTCGGCGAGTTCCACGGCGGCGCCGAGGAAGGGGTGGCCGGCGGAGCCGAGTCCGGCGGCGGCCACGTCCCCGGAGGTGGCCGGGGCGTCCAGCCAGTACCGGGTGCGCTGGAACGGGTAGGTGGGCAGTCCGGTCACGGTCACCGGGCGGTCCTCGGGGCCGTCCTCGGGGCCGCCGGGCAGGGCGGCCCGGTCGACGGTGGCGCCGGCGGTGTGCACGGTGGCCAACGCGGCGGCCAGGGTCAGCGGTTCGGGCCGGTCGCGGCGCAGCACGGCCGCCGTGACGGGGTTCTCCTCGGCCAGGACGTCCTGGACGAGCGTGGTCAGCAGGGTGTCCGGGCCGATCTCCAGGTAACGGGTGGTGCCGAGCTCGTGCAGCGCGCGGACGCCGTCGGCGAAGCGGACCGTCCCGCGGACGTGGCCGGCCCAGTAGTCGGGCGAGGCCAGTTGCTCGGGGTCGGCCGGGCGGCCGGTGACGTCGGAGACGAAGGGGACGGCCGGGCGGGCGAAGGCGAGCCCGGCGAGCGCGGCCCGGAAGTCGTCCAGCATCGGTTCCATCAGCGGGGAGTGGAAGGCGTGGCTGACCTTCAGCCGCCTGGCCTTGACGCCCTCGGCGGAGAGCCGGGCCGCGACGGCCAGGACGGCGTCCTCGTCACCGGAGACGACGGTGGCGAGCGGCCCGTTGACGGCGGCCACCGAGGCGGCCGCGGTGTGGCCGTCCAGCGCGGCGAGGACCCGCTCCTCACCGGCGCGGAAGGAGAGCATCGCCCCCTCGGCGGGCAGCGCGTCCATCAGCCGGCTGCGGGCGGCGACCAGGGCGACCGCGTCCGGCAGGGTGAGCACCCCGACGGCGTGGGCGGCGGCGACGGCGCCGATCGAGTGGCCGAGCACCGCGTCGGGGCGCACACCCCGGGCGGCGAGCAGCCGCACCAGGGCCGTTTCGACGGCGAACAGGGCGGGCTGGGTGTACGCGGTGCGGTCCAGCAGACCGGTCTCCTCGAACACCACCTCCCTCAACGACCGCTCCAGATACGGCCCGAAGGCCTCCGCCACCTCGTCGAACGCGGCCGCGTACACCGGGAACGCCTCGTACAACTCCCGACCCATACCGACGCGCTGGCTGCCCTGGCCGGTGAACACGAACGCCGTCCGACCACCCAGCGCCTCACCCCGCACCAACCCCGACGACTCGGAGCCTTCGGCCAACGCCCGCAACCCGTCCAGGAGTTCGGCGCGCCCGGCGCCCAGCACCACGGCCCGCCGCTCGAACGACGACCGCGTCAACGCCAACGCCCGCCCCACCGCGACCGGTTCCAGCCCCGGACGCTCCTCCGCGAAGGCCAGCAACCGCCGCGCCTGCTCCCGCAACGCCACCTCCGAACGCGCCGACACCGGCCACGCCACCACCACCGGAGCAACCTCCACAGCGAGCTCCGGCACAACCGGCGACTGCTCCAGGATCACGTGCGCATTGGTCCCGCTGATCCCGAACGAGGACACCGCCGCCCGCCGCGGACGCCCCACCTCCGGCCACTCCCGCGCCTCGGTGAGCAGTTCCACCGCACCCGCCGACCAGTCGACGTGCGGGCTGGGCGCGTCCAGGTGGAGGCTGGCGGGCAGGCGGCCGTGCCGGAGGGCCTCGATCATCTTGATCACACCGGCCGCGCCGGCCGCGGCCTGGGTGTGGCCGATGTTGGACTTGACGGAGCCTAGCCACAGCGGCCGGCCCTCGGGTCGGCCCTGGCCGTACGTGGCGAGCAGGGCCTGTGCCTCGATCGGGTCGCCGAGCCGGGTGCCCGTCCCGTGCGCCTCCACCGCGTCCACATCGGCCGCGGTGAGACCGGCGGTGGCGAGGGCCGCGCGGATCACCCGCTGCTGGGCGGGGCCGTTAGGGGCGGTGAGGCCGTTGCTGGCGCCGTCCTGGTTGACGGCGGTGGCGCGGACCAGGGCGAGCACCGGGTGCCCGTTGCGCCGGGCGTCGGAGAGCCGCTCCAGGACCAGCACCCCGGCGCCCTCGGCCCAGCCGGTGCCGTCGGCGGCCGCGGCGAAGGGCTTGCAGCGGCCGTCGGGAGCCAGGCCCCGCTGGCGGCTGAACTCCACGAAGGTGGCGGGCGTCGCCATGACGGTGACCCCGCCCGCGAGGGCGAGCGTGCACTCGCCGGAGCGCAGCGCCTGGCCCGCGAGGTGCAGGGCGACCAGCGAGGAGGAGCAGGCGGTGTCCACGGTGACCGCCGGGCCCTCCAGGCCCAGGGCGTAGGAGACCCGGCCGGAGGCGACGCTGCCGGCGCTGCCGCTCACCAGGTAGCCCTCGTAGCCGTCGGGCGCCTCGGGGGCCTGGCTGAGCCGCGCGCCGTAGTCGTCGTACATCACGCCCGCGAAGACGCCGGTCCGGCTGCCGCGCAGCGTGGCCGGGTCGATCCCGGCGCGCTCCACGGCCTCCCAGGCGGTCTCCAGCAGCAGGCGCTGCTGCGGGTCGGTGGCCAGCGCCTCGCGGGGGCTCATCCCGAAGAAGGCGGGGTCGAAGTCGGCGGCGTCGTACAGGAATCCGCCTTCGCGGGCGGTGGAGGTGCCGGGCCGCCCGTGGTCGGGGTGGTGGAGCCGTTCGACGTTCCAGCCGCGGTCGGTCGGGAACGGGCCGACCGCGTCCACGCCGTCGGCGACCAGCCGCCACAGGTCCTCGGGGGAGCGCACTCCGCCGGGGTAGCGGCAGCCGATGCCGACGATCGCGATCGGATCGTCGTCGGGCGCCACCCGGGCGACCACCGTCTCCGGGGCCGGCTCGCCCTCCTCGGGCAGCAGTTCGGCCCTCAGGTGCCCGGCCAGGGCCGCCGGGGTGGGGTGGTCGAAGACCAGGGTGCTGGAGAGCCGCAGGCCGGTGGCCGCGTTGACCCGGTTGCGCAGTTCGACGGCGGCCAACGAGTCGAAGCCCTGCTCGGTGAACGAGCGCTCCTCCTCCACCGCGTCCGGCCCGCTGTGGCCGAGCACGGTGGCCGTCGCGGTGCGGACCAACTCCCGCAGCAGCACGCCGCGTTCGGCCACCGGAAGGGCGGCCAGCCGCTCACCGAGCGAGGCCGCTCCGGCGCCGCCGACGGCCCCGGCGCCCGGGACGGCGGC
>NZ_JBSGFD010000343.1:0-5277 GCF_053603215.1 Kitasatospora sp. NPDC004240
GCGGCACGCCGGACGGCCGGGCGGGCCAGCGCGCGCAGCACCGCGGGCGGTTCGACACCCGCCGCGGCGGGTGTGGCGAGGTCGAGGCGGGCGGGTGCCAGCAGGTGTTCGGGTGCGACGAGGGCCGCGTCGAGCAGGGCGAGCGCCTCCGCCGGGGGCAGCGGCGCGATGCCGGTGCGGGCGAGCCGGGCGAGGTCGGCGGCGGCCAGCCGGCTGCCCATGCCGTCGCCGTCCCAGAGCCCCCAGGCCAGCGAGAGGCCCGGCAGGCCGAGCGAGCGCCGGTGCGCAGCGAGCGCGTCCAGGAAGGAGTTCGCGGCGGCGTACGGGCCCTGGCCGGCGGTGCCGAGCAGGCCGGCCACCGAGGAGAAGAGGACGAAGGCGGTGAGCGGCAGGTCGGCGGTGGCCTCGTGCAGCGCCCAGGCGCCGTCGGCCTTGGGCCGCAGCACGGCGTCGATCCGCTCGGCGGTCAGCCCCTCGGTGATCCCGTCGTCGACCACCCCGGCGGCGTGCAGCACCGCGGTGACCGGCAGGCCCTCGGGGGCCCGCTCCAGGGCGGCGCGGACGGCGGCCGGGTCGGCGACGTCGCAGGCGGCGGCCAGCACGGTCGCGCCGGCCGCCGTCAACTCCTCGGCCAGGCCCGGCTCGACGGTGCCGCGGCGGCTGAGCAGCAGCAGGCCGCGGACGCCGTGGACGTGCACCAGGTGCCGGGCGACCAGGCCGCCGAGCGCGCCGGTGGCGCCGGTGAGCACCACCGTGCCGTCCCCGAAGGCCGGGCCGCTCCGCCCCTCGGCGGCCGGTTCGGCCTTGCGGAGCCGCGGCACCAGCAGTTGTCCGCCGCGGACGGTCAACTCCGGCTCCTGGTCGGGGTGCCAGGCCTCCGGAGGGACGGGCGCGCCGGGTTCGGCGTCCACCAGGGCGACCCGGCCCGGGTGTTCGGCGGCCGCCGAGCGGAACAGGCCGCGGACGGCGGCGGCCGCCAGGTCCGGCACCGGCCCGCCGTCGGCGGTCGCACCCCGGGTGAGCAGCACCAGCCGTGCCCCGTCCGGGCGTTCGCCGGCCAGCCACTCCTGGAGCACGGGCAGCAGCAGCCGGACGGCCTCGTGCGCGGCGGCGGCCGGGTCGGTGCCCCCGCCGCTGTACGGGAGCAGCACGGCCCCGGTGCCTGCGGGCAGGTCCGTCAGGCCGGTCACCACGGTCGTCCCCGGGAGCAGCGCGAGGTCCGGGTCCTGCCCGGCGAGGGTGAGAACGGCGGCCTGCGCGGCACCGGCGGACCGGAGGGCGGGCGCGGGCTGCGCGACGAGGGTGTACAGCGAGCGGTCGGTGGTGGTCCGCAGGGCCCGGGCGAGGGCCTCCGGTGCGACGGCGCGCAGGTCCAGCCGGCGGGCCGAGGCGAGTGGTTCGCCGGCGGCGTCGGCGAGGGTCAGCCGGTGGCCGCCCCCGTCGGGGGTCAGCCGGACCCGGGCGGCGGTGGCGCCGGTGGCGTGCACGGTGACCCCGCTCCACGCGAAGGGCAGCAGCAGTCCGGGCCCGCCGTCCGGCTCCCCGGCCCGGCCGTGCAGGGCGAGCAGGTGCAGGGCGGCGTCCAGCAGGGCGGGGTGCAGCCCGTACGCGCCGGCGCCGGCGGCCGGTTCCTCGGGCAGCGCGACCTCGGCGTACAGGGTGCCGTCGGCGGCCCGCCAACCGGCCCGCAGGCCCTGGAAGGCGGGGCCGTAGTGGTAGCCGTCGGCGGCCAGGCGCGGGTAGACGTCGGCGAGGTCCAGCGCGGTGGCCCCGGCGGGCGGCCAGTCCCGCAGGCCGTCCGGCTCCTCCCCGGCCGGATCCTCGGCGGCCGGATGCTCGGCGGCCGGGTCCTCGGCGGTCAGCGTGCCGGTGGCGTTGCGGGTCCACGGGGTCTCCTCGCCACCGGCGGGGCGGGAGTGCACGGCGAGCGCCCGGCGGCCGTCGGCGTCGGGGGCGGCCACCGACAGCTGGAGCTGGACGGCCCCGTCGGCGGGCAGGCCGAGCGGCGCCTCCAGGGTCAGCTCCTCCAGGTACGGGGCGTGGGCCCGCTCCCCGGCGCGCAGCGCGAGTTCGACCAGGGCGGCGCCGGGCAGCAGCGCCCCGGCGGTGACGGCGTGGTCGGCGAGCCAGGGCTGAGCTGTGCGGGAGAGTCGTCCGGTGAGCAGCAGTCCTCCGCTGTCGGGGAGTTGGACCTCGGCGCCGAGCAGCGGGTGGCCGGACCGGTCGAGGCCGACGCCCTGTGGGTCGAGGGGCGCGGCGGCGGGGTCGAGCCAGTAGCGGCGGTGCTCGAAGGGGTAGGTGGGCAGGTCGGGTGTGTCGGCGACGCGGCCGGTGAGTCCGGTCAGCGCGGGCCAGTCGACGGTCGCGCCGACGGTGGCGTGCCGGGCCAGCGCGGTGGCCAGGGTCAGCGGTTCGGGCCGGTCACGGCGCAGGACGGCGGCCGTGGTGGCGGGCGTGGTGGCGGGGCCGTCCTCGGCCAGTGCGGCCTGGATGAACGCGGTGAGGACGGCGTCGGGGCCGAGTTCCAGGTAGCGGGTGACCCCCTGCTCGTGGAGGGTGCGGACGGCGTCGTGGAAGCGGACGGCGGAGCGGATGTGCCCGGCCCAGTAGGCGGGTTCGGCCAGTTCCGCGGCCGTGGCGAGCCTGCCGGTGACGTCGGAGACCACCGGGATCACCGGCTCGCGGTACTCCACCGTCGCGGCGGCCCCGGTGAACGCGGCCAGCACCTCGTCCATGTGCGGCGAGTGGAAGGCATGGCTGACCGTCAATTTCCTCGTACGGCGCCCTCGCTCCCGCCAGGCGTCGGCGAGCGCCACGACGGCGTCCTCGTCGCCCGAGATCACCACCGAACGCCGGCCGTTGACCGCCGCCAGCGACAACACCTCCTCACGGCCCACGAGTTCGGGCAGCAACTCCTCCTCGCTCGCCTCGATCGCCGCCATCGCCCCGCCCGCCCGCGCCGACTCCATCAGCCGACCACGCGCGGCCACCAGCGCGGCCGCGTCCTCCAGCGAGAACACCCCGGCCACATGCGCCGCCACCACACCGCCGATCGAATGCCCCGCCACCAGGTCCGGCACCACCCCGGCGGCCGTGACCAGCCGGTACAGCGCCACCTCGACGGCGAACAGGGCGGGCTGGGTGTACGCGGTACGGTCCAGCAGACCGGCGTCCTCGAAGACCACCTCGCCGAGCGAGCGCTCCAGATACGGCCCGAAGGCCTCCGCCACCTCGTCGAACGCCGCCGCGTACACCGGGAACGCCTCGTACAACTCCCGCCCCATACCGACGCGCTGACTGCCCTGGCCGGTGAAGAGGAAGGCGGTGCGCCCGGTGGTGGCGCGGCCGCTCAGCAGGCCGGGGGCGTCCTCGCCGGCGGCCAGCGCCCGCAGTCCGTCGAGGAGTTCGGTGCGCCCGGCGCCCAGCACGACGGCCCGGTGCTCCAGGGCGCCGCGGGTGGCGGCGAGGGCCAGGCCGACCCGGGCCGGGTCGAACGCGGGCCGCTCGGCCAGGTGGTCCAGCAGCCGCCCGGCCTGCTCGCGCAGCGCGGTGGCGCTGCGGGCCGAGACCGGCCACGCCACCACCGGCGGCACGGTCTCCTCGACGGGCTCCGGCACAACCGGCGGCTGCTCCAGGATCACGTGCGCATTGGTCCCGCTGATCCCGAACGAGGACACCGCCGCCCGGCGCGGACGCCCCACCTCCGGCCACTCCCGGGCCTCGGTGAGCAGTTCCACCGCACCCGCCGACCAGTCGACCAGGGGCGACGGCTCCGCCGAGTGCAGCGAGGCCGGCAACACACCCTCGGCCATCGCCCGCACCATCTTGATCACACCGCCGACCCCGGCGGCCGCCTGGGTGTGCCCGATGTTGGACTTCAACGAGCCCAGCCAGAGCGGCCGTTCCACAGAGCGCTCCCGCCCGTACGTGGCCAGCAGCGCCTGCGCCTCGATCGGGTCACCGAGCCGGGTGCCCGTCCCGTGCGCCTCCACCGCGTCCACGTCCGAGGCCGACAGGCCCGCGCCCGCCAGCGCCGCCCGGATCACCCGCTCCTGCGAAGGACCGTTGGGCGCGGTCAGCCCGTTGCTGGCCCCGTCCTGGTTCACCGCCGAACCACGCACCACCGCCAGCACCCGGTGCCCGTTGGCGCGGGCGTCCGACAGCCGCTCCAGCACCAGCACACCCACGCCCTCGCTCCAGCCGGTGCCGTCGGCACCCGCGGCGAAGGACTTGCAGCGGCCGTCCGCGGACAGCCCGCGCTGACGGCTGAACTCCACGAAGGTGTCCGGCCGGGCCATCACGGTCACGCCGCCCGCGAGGGCCAGCGTGCACTCGCCCGAACGCAGCGCCTGGCTCGCCAGGTGCAGCGCGACCAGCGAGGAGGAGCAGGCCGTGTCAACGGTGACCGCGGGGCCCTCCAGGCCGAAGGTGTAGGCGATCCGGCCGGAGATCACGCTGGAGGTGTTGCCGGTGAGCAGGTACCCCTCGTAGCCCTCGGGGGCGCGCTGCAGCCGGGAGCCGTAGTCGTTGTACATCACGCCGGCGAAGACCCCGGCCCGGCTGCCGCGCAGCGCGGCCGGATCGATGCCGGCCCGCTCCAGGGCCTCCCAGGAGGACTCCAGCAGCAGCCGCTGCTGCGGGTCCATCGCGGCGGCCTCACGCGGCGAGATCCCGAAGAAGTCGGCGTCGAAGTCGGCCGCCCGGTGCAGGAATCCGCCCTCCCGGGTGTACGAGGTGCCGAGGTGGTCCGGGTCCGGGTGGTAGAGGTGGTCGAGGTCCCAGCCCCGGTCGGTCGGGAACGGCGAGATGGCGTCCCTGCCCTCCGCGACCAGCCGCCACAGGTCCTCCGGCGAGGCCACCCCGCCCGGGTAGCGGCAGGCCATCCCGACGATCGCGATCGGCTCGTCCACGGCCGATGTCACCACCGGTGTCCGCACCGGGGCGGCCACGCCGTCGAGTTCGGCGAGCAGCCGGGCGGTGAGCGCGGCCGGCGAGGGCTGGTCGAAGACCACGGTGCTGGGCAGCCGCAGACCGGTGGCGGCGTTGAGCCGGTTGCGCAGCTCGACGGCGGTCAGCGAGTCGAAGCCGAGGTCCTTGAACGCCCGGTCGGCCGCCACGCCACCGCTGCCCTCGTGTCCGAGGACCGCGCCGACCACCGACAGCACCAGGTCACCGGCCACCCGGGCGCGTTCGGCCCCGGGCAGGGCTGCCGTGCGCTCGGCCCAACCGCCGCCGGCCGTGGCACCGCCGCGGGCGGCGCCGCGCCGGGCCGGGGTC
>NZ_JBSGFD010000344.1:0-5237 GCF_053603215.1 Kitasatospora sp. NPDC004240
GCCGGCACGCGGCGCCGGGACGCGCCCGCCCTGGCCGTCGGCCGGGCGGCCGGTTCGTACCGAGCTCCGCGGGGTCTCGCCCCGTCGCGGTCCGTCCACCCCCGACGGCGGGCTCTCGTCCCACTGGCCTGACATACGCGTACCTTCCGCGGAAGCAGCAATCCCTGTACGTGTCCGGTGGGAACCCCGATCCCGCCAAGAGCGCCGCGCCCATGGGCGAGGAGCTTCAGCGGAGCATACAAACTCTTACCCGACAGGTCAGCATCCGGGTGTGGCCGAACTGACTGCGGGCCCGGCGGGCCGCGGTGCCGGGCCCACGGCCGGGGCGGTACGGACCCCGTCGTCGGGCGGCTCCGGGCCCCCGCGGTCAGGCGGCGGGGTAGAGCCGTTCCAGGACGACCGCGACGCCGTCCTCGTCGTTGCCGAGGGTGACCTCGTCGGCCACCGCGAGCAGCTCCGGGTGGGCGTTGGCCATCGCGACGCCGTGCCGGGCCCAGCCGAACATCGGCACGTCGTTGGGCATGTCGCCGAAGGCGATGGTGTCGGCGCCCTTCACACCGAGGCGGCGGGCGGCGACGGCCAGGCCGGTGGCCTTGGTCAGGCCGAGCGGGAGGAGTTCGACGACCCCGGGGCCGGCCATGACGATGCCGACCAGGTCGCCGGCGACCTGCCGGGCGATGTCGGAGAGGCCGTCGTCGGTGAGGCCGCGGTGCTGGATGTAGAGCTTGCTGATCGGTGAGGCCAGCAGCTCCTCCCGGATCACCGGGACGACCGGGAGGTCGGAGCCGATCTGCAGGGCGTAGCCGGGGCCGGCCAGCACCTGGCCGTCCAGGCCGTCCTGGTTGGCGGCGACGGCCAGCGGGCCGGTCTCCGCCTCGATCTTGGCCAGGGCCAGCGCGGCGAGCCGGCGGTCCAGGGTGAGCGAGGTGAGCAGCTTGTGCGCCCCCGCGTCGTAGACCTGGGCGCCCTGGCCGCAGACCGCTATCCCGGTGTAGCCGATCTCGTCGAAGACCGGCCGGGCCCAGACGGCGGAGCGGCCGGTGACGATGATGTGCTGCGCACCGGCGGCGGTGACCGCGGCCAGGGCGGCGCGGGTGCGCGGGGAGACGGTCTCCTCCTCGTTGAGGAGGGTGCCGTCCAGGTCGGTGGCGACCAGCCGGAAGGGCAGGTCGCCACCGGGGGAGACGGGGCTGGGGCTGATGGTGCTCATGGGCCGGACGTCTCCCGGGAGTTGCTCGCGACGGCGGTCGCGCGGGCGGTGGTTACTTGACGGGTTCCAGGACGGTGCGACCGCCCAGGTACGGCCGCAGGGCCTCCGGGACCACCACCGAGCCGTCGGCCTGCTGGTGGTTCTCCAGGATCGCCACGATGGTGCGCGGGACCGCGACCAGGGTGCCGTTCAGGGTGGCCAGCGGGCGGGCCTTGCCCTCCTCGCGCATCCGGATGGCGAGGCGGCGGGCCTGGTACTCGGTGGTGTTGGAGGTCGAGGTGACCTCGCGGTACTTGCCCTGGGTCGGGATCCAGGCCTCGATGTCGAACTTGCGCGCGGCCGAGGCGCCGAGGTCGCCGGAGGCGACGTCGATCACCCGGTAGGGCAGCTCCAGGGCGTTGAGGAAGTCCTTCTCCCACTGGAGCAGCCGGCGGTGCTCGTTCTCCGCGTCCTCGGGGGTGGTGAAGACGAACATCTCCACCTTCTCGAACTGGTGGACGCGGATGATGCCGCGGGTGTCCTTGCCGTAGGTGCCGGCCTCGCGGCGGAAGCAGGACGAGTAGCCGGCGTAGCGCAGCGGCAGCTTGTCGGCCTCGATGATCTCGTCCATGTGGTACGCCGCGAGCGGGACCTCGCTGGTGCCGACGAGGTACCGGTCCTCCTCGGCGAGGTGGTACACGTTCTCGGCGGCCTGGCCGAGGAAGCCGGTGCCGTCCATGGCGGCCGGGCGGACCAGGGCCGGGGTGATCATCGGGATGAAGCCGGCCGCGGTGGCCTGGGTGATCGCCATGTTGACCAGGGCGAGCTCCAGCAGCGCGCCGACGCCGGTCAGGTAGTAGGAGCGGGCACCGGCGACCTTGGCGCCGCGCTCGGTGTCGATCGCGCCCAGGATCTGGCCCAGCTCGACGTGGTCGCGGGGCTCGAAGCCCTCGGCGGCGAAGTCGCGCGGGGTGCCGATCTCCTCCAGGGTGACGAAGTCCTCCTCGCCGCCGACCGGTGCGGCCGGGTCGATGAGGTTCGCCAGGGAGCGGAGCAGGCGCTCGGCCTCCTCCTTGGCCGCGCTCTGCTCGGCGTCGGCGGCCTTGACCTCGGCGGCCAGTTCCTTGGTGCGCTGCAGCAGGGCGGCCTTCTCGTCGCCCTTGGCCTGGGCGACCTGCTTGCCGAGCACCCGCTGCTCGCTGCGCAGTTCGTCGAAGCGACTGCCCGAGGACCGGCGCCGCTCGTCGGCGGAGAGGAGGGCGTCGACCAGGTCGACGTCCTCGCCACGGACGCGCTGCGAGGCGCGTACTCGGTCAGGGTCCTCACGGAGCAGGCGAAGGTCAATCACAGGCCAAGCGTACCGGGAGGGGCCCCCCGGGCCGGTACCGGTTATCGCCTGGGGATAACTCACGCCGTCCTGTGGATAACCCGGGTGGGGATGGGGGCGTCGGCCCGTTATCCACAGGCCGTTCCCGCCCCCTGTGGATGGTGCGATCGCCTGGTCGCACTCCGTCAAGAACTGGGGAATTCGGGTTTCAAGCCCGATTTGACCTTCTCAGGTGAGGGAATTGAAGCACTCGGACGGGTGATTTGCCGGCAGGAGGGTGACTCTGGTCCGATTAGTCATATCTGCGACGCAAACCACCGATCCGACCGATCCGTGCAGTGGCTATACCGGTTTGTCGACTCATCCCCAGGGCTGTGGATAACTCGCCGCTGTGGACAGAGCGCACTCCCTGTGGACAGCCGGCTTCCCGGAGCGGACCCGTCATCGGCCGTTCAACGGCGATCGAAGACGAAAGGGAAACCGCAGGCCTACACCCGTTTTCGGGAGGATGTCCCCGGTGCGGTCACCGACCGGGGCAGCCGGTGGCGGCGGGCCGCTCAGATGTCGCCGCGCCCGTCCAGACAGCGCGACAGCCAGTCCGAGGCCTCCGCGAAATCGGTGTCCGAGGTGCCGGGCCGCACGTGCTCGGAGACCCGGCGGTCGGCGCGCGGATAGGAGCCGAGGAAGCGCACCTGCGGGCAGATCCGCTTGAGGCCCATCAGCGCCTCGCTCACCCGCCGGTCGGCCAGGTGCCCCTCGCAGTCGATCAGGAAGCAGTAGCTGCCGAGTCCCTCGCCGGTCGGACGGGACTCGATCCGCATCAGGTTGACCCCGCGCACCGCGAACTCCTGGAGCAGCTCCAGCAGCGCGCCCGGGTGGTCGTCCGGCAGCCAGACCACCATCGAGGTCTTGTCGGCGCCGGTCGGCGAGGAGACCCGGCCGGGCCGGCCGACCAGGATGAAGCGGGTGATCGCGTTGTGCGCGTCGGCGATCTCCTTGACCAGCGGGTCGAGGCCGTAGATCGGTGCCGCGAACTCGCCCGCGAACGCGCCGTCGTAGCGGCCCTCGGCGACCAGCCGGGCGCCGTCCGCGTTGGAGGCCGCGGACTCCCAGGTGGCGTCGGGCAGGTTGGCGGCCAGCCAGCGACGCACCTGCGACTGGGCCACCGGGTGGCTGGTGACGGTCCTGACCTCGGACAGCTCGGTGCCCGGCCGCACCAGCAGCGCGAAGGTGATCGGCAGCAGCACCTCGCGGTAGATCATCAGCGGGGCGCCGGAGGCCAGCTCGTCGTTGGTCGCGGTGACCGCGCCCTCGACCGAGTTCTCGATCGGCACGAACGCGCCCGAGGCCTCGCCGACCCGTACCGTCTCCAGCACCAGCTGCACCGAGGAGAGCGGCACCAGCTCACGGGTGGCCGCCTCGGGCAGCGTCCGCAGGGCCGCCTCCGTGAAGGTGCCCGCGGGGCCGAGATAGGTGTAGCGGGTCGCCGACATGCCGCCTCCGTACGAGTGCGTGGTCTGGTCCGGGTGTCACCTTAGCCACTTCGCGTGGCCGGCACGGACCCGTTCTGCGGGATGGGACGGGGCCCGCCCGGCAGGCGCCGCCGGTGCGCGTGGTGCTCACCCCTCCAGCAGCGGCTGTCCCACGTAGCCGCCCTCCGGGGCGCCGGGCGGCACCGCGTACAGGCCGCTCGCCTCGTGGCGCAGGAAGCGGGAGAGGCCGTCGCCGCGGGCCAGCTTGCGCTGCACCGGGGTGAAGCCGCGGCGGGGGTCGGCCTGGAAGGCGAGGAAGAGCAGCCCGGCGTCCGGGGAGCCGTCCGGGAGCGCGCCGTCGTGGTACGAGAAGCCGCGCCGCAGCATCGCGGCCCCGCCGTTGGCGGCCGGCGCGGCGACCCGGACATGGGCGTCGGCGGGGATCGCCAGGGTGCCGTCCCCGGCCCGTGCGGCGAGGTCCACCGGGGTGGTCTCGCCACCGCCGGACAGCGGCGCGCCGTCCTGCTTACGCCGTCCGATCACCCGCTCCTGCCGGTCGACGGGCAGCGCCTCCCAGGTGTCCAGCAGCATCCGGATGCGCCGGAACACCACGTACGAGCCGCCGGCCAGCCAGGCCGGGTGCCCGTCGCCGGAGGCGAACACCGTGGCCTCGAAGCCCTCCTCGCCCGGCCGCGGGTTGTTGGTGCCGTCGACCTGGCCCATCAGGTTGCGTCCGGTCATCGGCCGGGCGGTGGCGCCGGGGGTGCGCGAGAAGCCGGAGCTCTGCCAGCGCAGGGCCGCGGTGCCGGCCGCCTGGCGCTGGAGCACCCGCAGCGCGTGGAAGGCCACCAGCGCGTCGTCGGCGCCGATCTGCACCCAGAGGTCGCCGTCCCCGCGCGCCGGGTCGAGGGCGTCGCCGGGGAAGGCGGGCAGCGGTTCGAGGGCGGCCGGCCGGCGGTCGGCGAGGCCCGCCTTGTCGAACACGGTGGCGCCGAGGCCGAAGGTCACGGTCAGCGAGCATGGGCCGGCGTCCAGGGCGATCTGGTTCTCCTGCTCGTCGGCCGGTTCGCCGGCGGCCAGCCGGGCCGCCGTCCGCGACCAGCGCTGCAGCAGGCCGCGCAGGCCCTCCCGGCCGGCCCCCTCGGTGAGGTCGAAGGCGGCCAGGTGCACCCGGGCCTGCTGCGGCTGGAGGATGCCGGCCTGCCGGGGCCCGTGGAACGGCACCCGGCCGGCGCCCAGCGCCCCCGGC
>NZ_JBSGFD010000345.1:0-5217 GCF_053603215.1 Kitasatospora sp. NPDC004240
CCCGCGGGCCCGTAGCCGGCCGCCGCCGGAGCGCAGCGCGGTACGGCCCTGGGCGGCCCGGCGCCGCTCGGCCCGGCCGCCGGTGGGCACCGGCTCGGCGGGCGGCGGCGGGACCCGCAGCTGCAGGGTCTGGTCGGCCAGCCAGGGGTACTCGGGCAGCTCGTCCTGCCCGGCCTCCTCGTAGACGCCCCAGGCGTCGTCCTGGCGGCCCGGCCCGCCCGCCCCGCCCAGGCCCCCGGCGGGGCCCTGAGACCCCTCCTGGGCGCCCCGCGGGTCGTCGGGGGACGCGGCACCGCCCTGCGGGCCCGCCCCCGACTGGTGGCGCCCCTCCGGGCGTACCGCGGTCACGTCGCTCAGCCCCGCCCGATCACCGGGGCGAGCCCGGCCGAACGGCCCACCGCGGCCGGGTCGCCGCACTCGGCGAGCCAGTTGGCGAGCATCCGGTGCCCGCCCTCGGTGAGCACCGACTCGGGGTGGAACTGCACGCCCTCCACCGGCCGCTCGCGGTGCCGCAGGCCCATGATCACGCCGCTGGCGGTGCGCGCGGTGACCACCAGCTCGTCCGGCACGGTGGCCGGGTCGACCGCCAGCGAGTGGTAGCGGGTGGCGGTCAGCGGCGAGGGCAGGCCCTCGAACACCCCGCCGTCCTCGTGCTCGACCGGCGAGGTCTTGCCGTGCAGCAGCTCGGGGGCGCGGTCCACCACGGCGCCGTACGCCACCGCGATCGACTGCAGGCCCAGGCAGACGCCGAACACCGGCAGGCCGATCCGCGCGCAGTGGTGCACCATCTCGATGCAGACCCCGGCCTCCTCGGGGGCGCCCGGGCCGGGGGAGAGCAGCACCCCGTCGAAGCCGGCCGCGCCGTCGCGGCGCACCGCGTGCTCGACCGTCACCTCGTCGTTGCGCACCACCTCACAGGTGGCGCCGAGCTGGTACAGGTACTGGACGAGGTTGAAGACGAAGCTGTCGTAGTTGTCGACGACCAGGATGCGGGGCGGGCTCTGCGGGGCGGTCATGCGCGCGCTGTCTCCGGTGGGATGCGGGAACTGGAGGGGGAACGGGGCCGGCCGCTCAGCCGGCGGCGCCGTCGCCGCCGCCTTCGCCGTCCACTGTGACGTCACCGAAGGGCAGCAGCGGTTCCGCCCACGGGAAGACGTAGGTGAACAGGAGGTAGACGATCCCCAGGGCGAGGAGCAGCGAGATGATGGCCCGGACCAGGGTGTTCCCCGGCAGGTGACGCCAGATCCAGCCGTACATGGTGCTCCCTCGAAGGTGAAAGGCCGTGGTCAAGAGTAGACCGGTGACCGGCCCCCGGTCCGGCCGGTCACTGCTGCCCGCCGGCCGAGCGCAGGTCGGCCGTGCCGGTGTAGCCGGGCAGCGCCAGGTCGCCGCCCTCCTGGACCTTCCAGACCAGCCCGTACGCCTGGACGTACTTCTGGTAGTTGCGGATGGTCGGGTCGCCCTCCAGGGCGGAGCGCAGCGCGTCGGTGCGGCCGACCGCCCTGATCACGTACGGCGGGGAGTAGACCCGGCCCTGGAGCAGCAGGGTGTTGCCGACGCAGCGGACCGCGCTGGTGGAGATCAGCCGCTGGTCCATCACCTGGACGCCCTCGGCGCCGCCCCGCCACAGCGCGTTGACCACGGCCTGGATGTCCTGCTGGTGGATGACCAGGTCGTTGACGCCCGGCTCGGGCACCCCGGGGATGCGGGCCTTGGCGTTCGGCGGGGCGTCGTTGAGGGTGACGGTCAGGCCGGGCCCCTGGAGCGGCTCCAGCGCGGCGGCCCGCTGGAGCGCGCCCAGCCGGGCGGCCTCGTCCGGGCTCTGTCCCTGCTGCTCGGTGAGCTCCTGGGCCCGCGCCTCCAGGTCGGCGAGCTGGGACTGCGCCTGCTGGTTCTGCGAGCTGCGCTGGCGTATCACGTCGCTGAGGCTCAGGAGCGAGTCGTCGGTCCGCAGATCGGTGCCCCGGGCGGTCTGCGCGCTGATGTAGAAAAGCAGTCCGGCGAGCGCGAAGACGGTGCAGGTCAGGGCACGGCCGACAATTCGGGTGCCGGAGGCGCGAGTGCGGGCCTGCTGAGGGGGAATCGACAAATTAGGCACCGTACCCTTATCTACTTCAGACCCGAAGAGCCACTACGCTAACGGACGCCGGTGGCATGTGCGGGCCCGGTCCGCGCAGTCCGCCAAGCCCCGCCTCACCTCCGCTGGACCCCTGCGCGGTCTCACAGCGCATCGACAGGAGAGCTCCTCGTGCCGAAGTCCCGACTCCGCAAGAAGTCCGACTACACCCCGCCGTCCACGGCGACGGCGGTGAAGATCAGCTCGGGCCGCAACTGGGTCGCGCCGCTGATGCTGGCACTCTTCCTGGTCGGGCTGGTGTGGATCGTCACCTACTACGTGACCAGCGGCAGCTGGCCGGTGGAGGGCTGGCGGAACTGGAACATCCTGGTGGGCTTCGGCTTCATCGCGGCGGGGTTCGGCGTCTCCACCCAGTGGAAGTGACGTCCGGCCGGCGATAGGCCCGACGCGGTTCTCCCGACCGTCCTGGAGTGCGACTCCAGGACGGTTCCGTGGTGTTCCGTGGTGTTCCGTCCAGAATCGTTCCGTGCCGTCGCGCCGCTTTTCCCTGCCCGCATTCCAGGGCTCGCGGTCGCACGATCCGCTTATCCACATGGTTATCCACACTGGGGAAAAGTCGCCCCATCCTGTGGATAACTCACGCCCGGCGCACCGCCCACGCCCTTGCGCGCCCCCCTGTGGACTTTCCGTCCGTACAGCAGGACGCGCGTAGAACAGGTGTCCGCAGGCTGTCCGGCGCACCGCCTGTGCACAACCCCGCACCCGCTGTGGAAATCGGGTCATCCCCCGAAGCGGGCCATCCCCGCCATCAGCAGCGCCAACGCCAGCGCCAGCACCCCCGCCACCGTCAGCCCCTGGACCAGGGTGCGGTGCCCGCGCGGCGCGTACATCAGCCCGACCCCCAGCAGCAGCCCGGCGGCGAGCCCGCCCAGGTGCGCCATCTTGTCGATGCCCGGCACCGAGAAGGTGACGACCAGGTTGAACACCAGCAGCGCGATCACCGGCGCCAGCCACTGCCTGGTCCGGCGGAACATCACCGCGATCGCCCCGAAGAGCCCGAAGACCGCCCCCGAGGCGCCCAGCGACTCCATGAACCCGCCGTTCACCAGGAACGCGAGCGCGCCGCCCACCAGCCCCGAGACCAGGTAGAGGGCCAGGAAGCGCAGCCGGCCGAGCTCCCGCTCCAGCAGCGGACCGATCACCACCAGGGCCACCATGTTCGACAGGATGTGCCACCACTGCTGGTGCAGGAACATCGCCGTCAGCAGCCGGTACCACTCGGACGGGCCCGCGGCGACGCCGTACGGGTGGCCGGTGAACTGCGGCCCGGCGCTGTAGAGCGAGAGCTCGGCGACCAGCGGCCGGCCGTAGACGTACGCCAGCAGCCAGAGCGCCACGTTGACGATCAGCAGGACCCTGGTGACCTGCGCGCCGTCCGTGGTTGGCCGGCCGCCGAAGCGGGTGGTCGCCCGCCGCGCGCCGCGGTGGCCCCCGCTCACGCACTCCGGGCACTGGAACCCGACCGCCGCGCTGACCATGCAGTCCGGGCAGACCGGCCGGCCGCAGCGGGTGCACGAGATCCCGGTCTCCCGCTCCGGGTGCCGGTAGCAGTGGGGGGGTCCGGCCGCGCCCGCGGCGCCGTCGGGCCCGGGCGTGCGATCGGCCGGCGGCCTTGGCTGGTCCGGGAGCATGGCGGTCCCCTCCTCGCGCGTCCGGTCCATCATCCCACCCCCGCCGCCCGCTCCTCCGGCACGCCTCCCGCCCCGCTCCGGTCCTCCCCGGCCCCGCCTGCGGCGCCCCCGGCGGCCCCGGGCCCGCCGGACGGCCCACCCCGACGTGCCGGTGGACAAATCAGCATGCATGATCAGCATTCAGGTGGATATGTGCATATAGGACGCCACCAGGAGGAGAGACCCGTGACCCGTTTGGACTCAGCCCGTGAGACCGCGACGAACTTCGCGGACGGCGCGAAGCAGCGTCTGAGCCCCGCCCTGGACGCCCTCGGACCCATGGCCGCCCAGGCCGCCCATACCGCCCGCGTCCAGTACGACAAGCGCATCGCCCCGCAGTTCGGTCACGCCTTCGCCAGCCTGCCGCCCGATGCCCAGCAGAACGTCCTCAAGGCCGTGCACCGCGCCCAGGAGGCCGCCCTGGCCGCCAAGCTCTCCGCCGCCCGCGCCGCCGAGCAGGCCCGCACCACCGTGGTGCCCCGGGTCAGCCAGGCCGTCGGGGACGCCCGCACGGCCGTCTCGCCGGTCGCCCAGGAGGCGCAGGTCCGCGGCGCGGCCGCGCTGACCGCGCTGCAGGGCCACGTGACCGCCGCCGAGATCAGCGAGATCGCCGCCAGGAACATCAAGCGGGAGCAGCGCGGCCACCGGGCCAAGGGCCTCGCCGTGGCCGGCACCCTGACGATCTGCGCCGGCGTGGTGCTCTGGCAGTGGACCCGGAACCGGGGCAACCCGGAGTGGCTGGTCGAGCCCACGACCGAGGAGGACGACCAGGACGCCTCCGGGCAGCCCCACGGCGGCTCCCACGCGGCCGGTGGCGGCGGGTCCGTCAACGGCTCCCCCGGCGCCCCCCAGACCCCTTCGGGCGACTCCTCGGGCACCTCCCCGGCCGCGGGCTCCCAGGGGCCCGGCGACGGCGCCTCCCCGGCCTCCGGGACCGACCACGACCCCGGGTCCGAGGCCGGTACCTCGGCCCCCAAGCCCGGACCGACGCCCGGCAAGCCCGGCTCCGGCGACGACCGCCCCAAGCCGCACGACCCGCGCAAGCCCCACTGACGACCCCGCCCGGCCGCACGACCCGCCGGACGGGCCCGGAAACGCCGATCGGCCGCCGACCCTGAACGGGTCGGCGGCCGATCGCCATCGTGCTGTGGAGCTTAGGAGACTCGAACTCCTGACATCTGCCTTGCAAAGGCAGCGCTCTACCAACTGAGCTAAAGCCCCTCGGACGGGCGTTCGCGCACCGTCGGGCACTAGCGTACCGGGTCCCGGCGCCGGACCGGCGCGATATCCCCGCACACCACGTGCCGGAGGGCGGTCGGCCCGGCCGCTGAAGCGGGCCCGGTCGCGCTGCGGGACGCCGAGGATCTCGAAGATGACGGTGAGCGGCAGCGGGCGGCAGAGGCCGGCCAC
>NZ_JBSGFD010000346.1:0-5178 GCF_053603215.1 Kitasatospora sp. NPDC004240
GCTGCGACGGAGGAGTTCAACCTGCTGGACAAGGAGTTCATGGCGGCCGGGAGCGAGATCGAGACGGTTGCGCGCGAGTGGATCTGCGACGAGTTTTGTTTCGTCGCATCGGCATACGGGTTCACGGACTCGGATGCGGAGAGGCTGACCGCCGGCCGGGACTGGTGACCCGGGGGCAGGAAGGCCGTCTCGATCAGAGCTATTCGTCGAGAACTGCGATCAGCACGGTCGCCTGGTAGCGGACGGCGGGCTTGTGGTACAGCGTGACGACAGCTCGGCGCCTCGTGAGGCGGTTGATGCCGCATCCGACCGCATGACGTTCGCGGTAATCGGTCGTGTCGAACTTCGGCGACCGGCCGCCGCGGGAGCCGGGCTTGCGCCGATTGCGCGCCTGGTCGGCCTTGTCGGGGATGGTGCAGCGGATCCCCCGGCGGCGCGGGTAGGCGCGGTCCGCCCGCACACGATCGGGGCGGACGCGCGGCCGTCCCGGCCCAACGCGGGGCACGTGGACCCTCTCCAGCACGGCTTCGAACTCGGGCGAGTGTCCGCGCTGCCCAGCGGTCACCACGGTCGACAATGGCTTCTGGCCCTGCTCGACTGCCAGATGGAGCTTGGTGGTGAACCCGCCGCGCGACCCTCCCCAGCCGATGGTCACCTGGCTCGGCGCCCGGTGGCTCCTTGTGAAGCTCGCCCTGGCTGCGGGCTCCGGCCGCATGCTGATGGGCGCGACAGACCGTGGAGTCGACGCTCAGGTCCCATGTGATCGCCCATTTCGCGTCCGCCAGGGGCTGGAGCCGCGGTGATTCGCAGCGTGCTGCGCGTCGGCGCAGACGACCGGTACCGGCTGTAGCGACACGATCCGGCCCGCGCACGCCTCGGCGCCGGGTGTGGTGTCAGCGGTGGTTCGTAGGGTGGCCCGCGTGAACATCGATGATCTTTCCTGGCAGGCCCATACCCTTCTCGGGGTCTCCCCGCGCCTGGTTCGCACCCTCATCGACCAGGGGCATGTGGAGGTGGTGATCCAGGCGGCCCGGGAGCGCGGGGACTGGCACTGCGCCGAGGGCGCCGTCGAATCGCTCTGCGCGGACGGGCGGTACGAGCGGGCGCTGGAGGTGCTGGCGCCGTTCACCGCCACCGGCTGGCGCACCGCCCGGTTTCTTGCCGCCGGCGTCATGACCCGCCAGGGTCGCGGCGATGATGCGCTCGCCATGACCCGCCCCGACCCGGTCCAGGTGGACGACGAACATTACTGCGCCCGCTACGCGGAACTGGCGGTCAAGGCCGGCCGGGCCGACACCGCGATCGAGGTCCTCATCCCGCATCTGGACAAGGGCTGGCTGCTGCGGATCCTGGTCGAGGTGACCGAGGGCCAGGACCGCGACGAGCGGGTGCTTCAGCTGCTCACCCGGGCGCTCGAGGGCGCGACCGGCTGGCCCGGGCCGGGCCGCTGGCAGGTGCTTCTCTACACCGCCCAGGTGCTGGAGCGGGCCGGCCGCGCGGGCGAGGCGCTCGACCTGCTGCGCGCCGAGATCGCCACCGGAGTGCGGCACCCCCTCAACTTCCCGGAGTACTTCGCCGCGCTGCTCGCCCGCCAGGGCCTGACCGAGGAGCTTGCGGCACTCGCGGCAGGCGACTGCCACTTCGTCGGTGTGTACACCGCGGCGCTCGACAAGGCCGGACGGGAGCCGGAGTCCGAGGCCCTGCTGCGCGAACGCATCACCGCCCACAACCACGACCACGACCGCGTGCAGCTGATGGTGCTGCTGGGCCGCCAGGGCCAGATCGACGAAGCCGTCGAGGTCGCCCTGCCCGCGTGCGAGGACCACGACCGCGGCGGCGGCGTCGTCCACCGGCTCATCGGCCTGCTGCTGGACGACGGCCGGCCCGGCCGGGCACTCGAAATACTGGACAACCTCACCGGCTGGTGGGTCGACGGCCACCCCGACGACGTCCACATCACGCGCCTGTGGCTGCTCGGCAAGGCCGGCCGCCACACCGAGGCCATCGCGCTCGCCGCCACCCTGCCCCAGGACGAGCCCGGCCAGTGGGACCCCTCCATCGCCGACCTCCTCGAAGACGACGGCCGGACCGAGGAAGCCGTCACGCTGCTGCGCTCGTCACCGCACCGGTCCGCGGCCAACAGCCTGGCCGACCTCCTGGCCCGCACCGGCCGCCCCACCGAGGCCATCGCGGCCATCCCCTCCACCGCCGAACAGCGCGCGGCGTACGAGCAGCGCGAACGCGAGTGGAAGGAGGCGGACCCCTGGGGCATCCGCGCCGCACTCGCACGGATGGAGCAGGGCGAGCAGCAGCAAGAGCCCGAGCTGCTGTGACCGCGAAGGTTCGCCGGGCTGAGGGCGCTGGGTGTATCGGTGTTGTCAGGGGGAGGCGTCATGATGGTCCCAGCCAGTCACGGATCAGGGACGGGAAAAGACGTGCCATCGGCATTGGAACGCCTCCGGTCGCTGCTCGGTGAGCCGGAGGAAGCGTGGGGCCGGCCGTGCCGAGAGGTCTGGGAGGCCTCCGAACAGCATCTCGGTGTCACGCTGCCCGCGGACTACAAGGCCTTCATGGACGTGTACGGGCCCGGAACCCTCGACGAGTACCTCCACCTCGACCGGCCGACCGGGCTCATGACCTCTGCCGAACTCGGGGTCTTCTGGTCCCTGGAGGGTTGGCGCGATGCGCGCAGAGGGTGCGAGGACCTCTACCCCTTCCCGTTCCATCCCGACCCCGGCGGGCTCATCCGCTGGGGCCGCGACGAGCACGGCAGCGAGTACTACTTCCTGGCCGACGACCCGGATCCGGGGAGCTGGGAGATCGTGGTCGGCAGCGAGTGCGCCGAGTGGTACCGCACCAGCGGCAGCTTCACCGACTTCCTGATGCGCTGCTTCGACGACCTCGACCGGGCGCCGTTCATGGACCGCGCCTGGCCCGGAGACGGCGCCCGCTACGAACCCTTCGACGTGTAGTGCCGTGCCCGGAAACGGTTGCCAGGTCAGGCGGTCAAGCGGCTGTCTGCAGTGGTCTACCGGCCCACCGGGCACCTCGTTCGCTGCGGCTGCGGGCGCGTTCGCGTCGTTGGGCGTCCAGGACGTCGGGGTGGCGGGCGTTCGTGGTGCGCCGGCGCAGGTAGGCACGGGATGATGCCAGGCCGGTCCGATCGCCGGCCACCGCATTGCTGCGGTGGTACCTGCTGGCAGCCGTCGGTCATGACTGACACTTCTATGGCGAAGAACTCGCCGACTGCATCGGCCCCCGAGTTCGACGCAGGCCACGAGCGCCCGGAGACCTGGAACCGCAGGTGACCATCGCTTTCTGGCCGGACTTCGTCCAGTAGGCGTCTGGACTTCAGCTCTCACCAGATCGACACGGACACGCCACGGTTCAACGCCGAGGCGCCATGGGCGGGTCGGTTAGGGTGAGCGCTGACGTGTGATCGGGGGGTCATGGGGAACGCGGGGTTGGTGCACCAGGTCCGGATGATGCGGGCGGGTGCGGGGGATCCGGTGCTGATGGTGGCGGAGCTGCGCCGTAGTGCGCTGCTGGTGCTGCGCTGGGGCGAGGAGGCGGTGTGGACCTGCGACCACGGCGGGCTGCGCTGGATCCACGCCTTCACCAGTGAGGCCGAACTCGCCGCCTTCGCGCAGGCCAAGGGCCTGCCGACGGAGGGCCTGCCCTATCTGACGGTCCTGGGCTCGCGGCTGCTGGACGTGGCCGTGCCCGCGCTCGGGGTGCCTGGCGGGATTGCCGTGGACGCGGCCGGCGCGCAAGGCATGCTGTTCCCGCCGATGCGCGGGATCGTGTCGGACGTGATTGCACTCGATGGTGGGCATGCGCGTGCGGATCGGGGGCTGCAATCGGGTTCGTCGGAGGTTTCGTCATCCGTGGAACCGATGGAGATGGGGGGATTTGGTCATGGCTGATTTCGAGGTCGATCCGGAGACGCTGAAGCTGGCGGAGAAGGGCATCAACGAGGCGATCGACGAGATGCAGAAGCTCGGCATCGCCGGCCTGGCCGAGAGCGGACGCGGCTTCACCGAGCTGGAACTGTCCGGCATGGACGCTGGTCACGGCCAGCTCAGCGCCGTCTTCGGCGAGTTCTGCGAGCGCTGGTCCTGGGGCGTGCGCTCCCTGGTCCAGCAGGGCTCCGCCGTCGCCGGGCGCCTCGGGCTGGCCGCCGGCTTCTACCACGAGCAGGAGCAGTACGTCGACGGCCTGCTCAAGGGCACCGTCGCCGCCGCCATGGGCAATCCCCACCAGAGCGGCGAGCAGGCCGCCGGCAAGTCCTGGAACGAGATCTGGGGCGACAACCCCTACACCCAGCTCACCAACCCCGACTTCTCCGCCGCCTCCGCCGCCCAGTCCGGCGAGAACATCAAGAATGCCTGGAAGGACGCCGCCAAGAGCAAGCTCGAACAGCCCCAGGCCGTCGCAGGCTTCATCCACGGCACCGTGACGGGCCAGGACTCATGAGCGGCGGGGTTCTTGACGGGGTACTCGGGGCAGCGAACAAGTTCGTCGATGTCAACCTCAAGGCCGGCGCTGGGATCCTCAAGGGCGGCGCGAGCGCGGTCGGCGGGCTGCTGGAGGAGGTCGGCCTCGACGGCGCCGCCCAGTCCGTGCGCGGCTGGGGCGATGACGTGGCGGACGCCGGTGGCCTGCAGGTCGGCGAGGCCGAGCTCGGCCAGAGCGACGACATACAACATCTGCTGCACGGCGACCCGAAGCGGATCGGCGAGGTCGCCGCGCACCTGAAGAAGTTCCACGACGCGTTCGAGAAGACCGGCACCGCGCTGGCGCGTCTGGACCACGAGCACTGGAAGGGCGAGGCGGCGGAGGCGTTCCGGGCCACCTTCACCCCACAGCCCAAGGGCTGGCTGACCGCTGCCGACGCCTGCGGCAAGGCGGCCGCGGCGCTGGAGAACTACGCGCACACCGTGACCTGGGCCCGAGGCCAGGCCCAGGAGGCCGTGGAGCTGTGGAAGGCGGCGCAGAAGAAGCTGGACGCCGCCGTCGCGCAGTGGCGCGAGGACGCCCTGACCTACAACCTTCGCGCGAAGGCCTACAACGCCATGCCGGCCGATCAGCGCCCGGCCACCCCGCCGGCCCGGCCCGAGGACTTCACCAACCCGGTGGAGGGGGAGTTCAAGGCGGCGCAGGAGAAGCTGGACGCCG
>NZ_JBSGFD010000347.1:0-5122 GCF_053603215.1 Kitasatospora sp. NPDC004240
GGCGGCCCCGGCGGTGGCCGGCGCCGGCCAGGTTGGCCAGCGCGACGGCGGCGTCCAGCGCGGCCCTGAGGTGATCGGTGACGTCCACCGGGTGATTATCGCCGCGGGTACGGGGCCGCGGACCCCGCCCCGGCGGTGAGGGCGCTCGCCCCGGCGTCGACCGCCCGGCCCTCCCGCGGCGGGGGTGATCCCGCTCTCACGGCCGTCGGGTTAGCGACCGTACGGCGCAGGGCAAGGAGGCGGACAAGGCTCGGCCACACATCCGGGGGCGGCATGGAGAGGAGCGGCGGCGTGACACTGAAGGACGGCGGGGAGGGCTGCGGGAAGGACGGCGCGGAGCGGGACGCGACGGCGGCGGACACCGGCGAGCTGTACCGCACCTTCGCGGCGCGGGAGGCCGCGGGGAACTCCGACAGCTACCGGGACCTCGCGGAACGGACCGGCCGGGACGGCGAGTTGCTGGCGCTCATCGGCCGGCTGCCGGAGCCGAAGCGGCAGCCGAACCTGCTGTTCGGCGCGGTCCGCCACCTCGGCGGGCCGGTCGGCGCGGGCTACCCGGCCTTCCGGGCCTGGGTGGCGGCGCACTGGGCGGAGGTCCGGGCGACCGTCCTCGCCCGGCGGACGCGGACCGACGAGCCCGGGCGGTGCGCCGTCCTGCTGCCGCTGCTGGCCGCGCTGCCACAGCCGCTGGCGCTGATCGAGGTCGGCGCCTCGGCCGGGCTCTGCCTGTACCCGGACCGCTACCGCTACCGGTACGACGGCCCGGGGCTGGACGAACCGGTCCTGGGGGACGGCGACGGGCCGGTGCTGGAGTGCGCCGCCACCGGGACCGGGGCCTTCCGGCCGCCCCGGCGGCGTCCCGAGGTGGTCTGGCGGGCAGGCGTGGACCTGAACCCGCTGGACGTGCGGGACGACGGGGACGTGCGCTGGCTGGAGTCCCTGGTCTGGCCCGAGCAGACCCACCGGCTGGAACGGCTGCGCGCGGCCGTCCGCACCGCCCGGGCCGAACCGCCGGAGCTGCTGTGCGGGGACCTCAACCAGGCCGTCCGCACCCTGGTCCGCCGGGCGCCCGCCGGGGCCACCCCCGTGGTGTTCCACAGCGCGGTGCTCAGCCACCTGCCGGCCCGGGAGCGGGAGGAGTTCGCCGGGACGATGCGGCGGCTGCCCGGCCACTGGATCTCCAACGAGGCGCCCGCCGTCCTCCCCGCGGTCGCCGCCCGGCTGCCCCGTCCGGCGCCGGCGGACCGCGCGGTCCTCACGCTCGCGCTGGACGAGCGGCCGGTGGCGTTCACCGGGCCGCACGGCCGGTCACTGGAGTGGTTCGGGAGCTGACCCGCGTCCGGGGGCCGCCCCGCGTCCGGGGCCGGCCTACCGTCCGGCCGGCGCGACGGCGGCCTGCGCGGTCGCCGCCGCCAGCCAATCCCGGTACCAGGAGCCGAAGGTGACGGGCCGGCCGGCCTCGTCCAGCAGCGGGGCGAGGTCGGTCTCGTCGGCCCGGTAGTCGGACCAGATCCGGCCGCTCTCGGGGCCGCTGACGACCAGCCACTGCCGCAGGGCGCAGCCGAGCTCGCAGAGGTAGACCGCGCCGACCGTGCGGTCGTCGTGCCACATCAGCTCGCCCCACTGCTCGTCCCAGGCCTCCCAGGCGGTGTCGAAGTCCTCCACGTCGTCGAAGTCCTCCTCGTCGGGGCGGACCTCCTGGAGGGCGGCCACCCGGGCGGGGTCGGCCGGAGTCGCCGGGAAGGGCTCGGCCAGGCGGGCCGGGTCGGTCAGGCCCGCCTCGCCCTCCCAACGCCAGCGGCCGTCCTCCTTCACCACCGGGAACAGGCCGTAGTGCGGCCCGGCGCCGCCCGCGCCGACCTCGCGCAGGAAGGCGCGGTACTCCTCCGGCAGCCGGACGCCGAGCTGGGCCTCCAGCTCGGCGAGCTCGGCCCCGGTCAGCGGCTCGGCCAGCCGGAAGCCGTGCCCGTGGTACCCGAACACCTCACGCGCGCCGGGCGCGTGCGCCAGGGCCAGCACCTGCTCACGGACTCCCGCCCAAGATCCTGTGGTCATGGCCGCAGGCTACGCGGCGCCACCGACAACGCCGACACGCCGACAACGCCGCCGCCCGGCCGCGGCGGGCGCGTGCTCGGGTACGCCCCCGGCCCGGCCGCGGCGGACCCGCGCCCGCTCAGGCCGGACCGGGGGCGTACCAGCCGTACGGACTGGGGAGGGCGCCGGAGCGGGTGGCGGGGGCGTAGTGGCGGCCGAAGAGTTCGGCGACCAGGTCGCGGCGGCTGGAGACGCCGGTCTTGGCGAGGATCGACTTGAGGTGGTCCTGCACGGTGTAGGCCGAGATGAACAGGCGCTCGGCGATCCGCGTGGTCGAGCAGCCCTGCAGCACCAGCTCGGTGATCTCGCGTTCGCGGCCGGTCAGCCCGTACGCGCGGACCATCACGTCGGCGAGGTGGGTCTGCCGGGCCGGTTCCACCACGATCGCGACCCGGTCCACCGCGCCGGTGCCGTCCACCGGCGCCAGCGCGGAGCCGTGCAGCAGCAGCCATCCGCCGTCCCGGCAGGGCAGCCGGGCCCGGGCGGGCAGGTCGGCCCGGCCGCTCGCCGCCGCGCGGGCCGCCGCCGCGACCGAGCGCACGCTGCTGGGCACCGTCCCCGGGTCGGCGATCCGGGCGAGCCAGCGCTCGGCCTGGGCGGTGGTGTCGGTGACCACGCCGTCCGCGTCGGCGATCAGCATGCCGGGGGCGTCCCGCGGGGCGGGCAGGCCGGGTGGCACGGAGACCGCGTCGCGCAGCATGCAGCGGCGCAGCCCGTCCGCGACCAGCGGGGCGACACCGGCGACCAGGTCGACGTCGGCCGCGGTGAACGGCGGCCCGCCGAAGCGGTAGGCGACCAGGGTGCCCCAGCAGTCCTCGCGGTCGCGGAACACCGCGCGCAGCTCGTCGGTGACGCCGAGCTGCGCCAGCAGGGTGCGCCAGCGCTCGGACCGGGAGAGGTCGCCCCCGGTGGCGTCGTGCAGCCGGGCGACGGGCACCCGGGCGCGGGCCAGGTCGCGGAACTGGTTGACGTCCTCGGTGCGGAACTCCAGGTCGAACAGCCGCTGTTCGACGGCGTGGTCCTCGGGCATCCCGATCAGGACGCAGCCGGTGAACAACAGCGTCGCCGGGTCGGTGGTGGACCAGGCCGCCACGTCCCAGCCGACCCCGGGGCGCAGCGCGGCGTCCGCCGCGATCCGGAATCCGCGCAGGTCGCAGGCGCGGTGGGAGCTGCGCAGCAGGGCGCGGCCGACACGTTCGGCAGGGGTCTCGGACATGGCGCACCACAGTACGCGCGGGCGCGCCGGGCACGGATCCCAGATATCTGGGATGGGCGGGCGGCGGGGGCGTCCCTAGCGTTCGAGCCATGAACACGAACACCGAGAACCCGCAGGTCGGCACCGTTCCCCAGGCCCCCGGCGGGGCCGTCGCCGACGCCGTGACGCAGCCGGGGGAGATCGCCGGCGCCACCCCGACCGAGGCCGGGGAGCGCAACATCAGGACCATGCGGCGGATCTACCGGGAGGCCTTCGACCAGGGCCGGCTCGACGTCCTGGAGGAGGCCTTCGACCCCGCGATGGTCAACCACACCGCGCCGCCCGCCCACCGGGTCGGCATCGAGCCGATCCGCGGTCTGATCCACATGCTGCGCACCGCCTTCCCGGACGGCCGGACCGAGATCGAGTCCATGACCTCCTCCGGCGACGTGGTCGTCATGCGCAACTGGTACGCCGGCACCCACCTGGGGCCGTTCCTGGGCCATGAGCCGACCGGGCGGAAGTTCCGCTTCCTGCAGATCCACTGGATGCGCTTCGACGAGCGGGGCCGGGTCGTGGAGCACTGGGGCGTGCGGGACGACGTCGCGCACCTGCAGCAGCTCGGCATCCTCGGCTGAGTCCCGCGCCCCGCGCGGGCACGGGGAGGACACGGGAAAGGGCGGACCCTCGGGAGGGACCGGTCCGGCCCCTCCCGCCGGGCCTCACTTCTCCAGGTCGCCGCGCATGGCGAGGAACATCTTCGCCGCCTCCGCGGGCGCGGTCTGCGGGAAGAGGGCCACCCCGACGGTGCCGTCGTCGGCCCAGCCGCAGATCGTGTCCTGCGCCGGGGCCGTGGGCAGCGTGAAGCACTCCAGCGAGCCGCCCAGCGGCCCGGCCGGGTACGGCTGGGCGGAGACCGGGCCCGCGGCCGAGCCGTTCCCCACCGCGTAGTCGATCAGGCCGCGCCACAGGAACTCCCGGCGGCGGTTGGTGTCCTCGGGGACGTGGTCGATGGCGAGCAGGAACACCGGGCGTCCGCCGGAGCGGCCCGGGATCTCGTAGGCGCTCGACACCACCCAGGCGCTGTTGGACAGGTCCCCCGGGTTCACGGGGACGTCGGTGGGCTGGCGGTCGCCGGTGGCGAGGGGCAGCCCGCCGGGCTTCGGCTCGTCGTGGACGGTGCGGCGGGCGGCGGTGCCGTTCCCCGCGCTGGGGGTCCCGGCGCTGGGCCGGGCAGTGGCGGTGGCGGTGGGCGTACCGGTGGTGGCGGCGGGGGCCGGGGCCCCGGTGGGGACGGCGGTGGCGGTGGTGGCCGGAGCCGCGGCCTCGGGGTCGTTCTCCGGCCCGCAGGCGGTGGCGGTCAGGACGAGGGCGAACACGGCGGCGCCGAGCGCCGCACGGGAGAAGGTACGCGATGGGTGGATCTGCACGACGGCTCCAGGGTGGTTCGACGATGCGGGAGGCGGTCACGGGGCACCACCGCCGGCGTCCGCGGTGTCCGGACGCGGACGGCCCGGGGGCGGAGCCGTCCGTGTCCGGCCGTGGCCCGGCACTGCTCTCCGGGGCACGGCCCCAGCCTGGACGGACGCACTTGGAACTCGCTGGGAACCCCGGCGGCGGAACCCGCCCGCACGGGTGCGGGCACCGGGGCGGGCCCGTGGCGCGGGAGGTCCGGGTGGGCGTCCTCGGCCCGCTGACCGCCACCGTGGACGGCCAGGAGGTCGGCCTCGGCGGGCCTCGCCAGCGGGCCGTCCTGGCGGTGCTGGTCGCCGCCCGCGGCCGTGCGGTCGGCCGCGACGCACTGATCGACCGGGCCTGGGAGGACCGCCCGGC
>NZ_JBSGFD010000348.1:0-5114 GCF_053603215.1 Kitasatospora sp. NPDC004240
GCGACCTGGTCGAGGTGGTCGCACATCTGAAGCAGGTCGTCTGCGTCAAGGGCTGAGCCCGGGCGCGACCGGCGCGGAACGCGCGAGGGCCCGCACCCCTTCCGGGATGCGGGGTGGCCCGGGCCGTCACCGATCCCGCCCGCGGCGATCAGCGGCAGCGCGGTCACCGCCCGTACGGCGGCGAGGAGTTCGAGCAGCGGGAGGTCGCCCGGGGTGTCCGCCACCCGGAACGTCGCCCGATGGCCGCCCGCCTCCGGGCCCTGCACGCAGAGCGCGTCCACACCGGCCGCCTGCGCCCGGCGGGCCTCCTCGGGGGTGGTCACCGTCCCGATCTGCAGGCTTCCGGCCGCCCGCAGGGCCCGTACCTCCTCGGGCGAGGGCAGGCCGAAGGTGTACGAGACCACCGGCACCGGGTCCGCCGTCAGGGCGGCGATCTTGGCCTCCCAGTCGTCGCGGTCCGGCCCGGTCTCCTCGGGCAGGGTCACCCCGAGGGCCTCGGCCTCCGGCAGCAGCCGACGGCGGTACGCGGCGACGGCCGCCGGATCACCCGGCTCGCCCGGGACGAAGAGGTTCACGCCGAACGGCCGGTCCGTCGACTTCCGTACCCGGGCGACCTCCTCGGCCACGGCCCCGGCACCGCGGTACCCGGCCGCCAGGAACCCCAGCCCGCCCGCCGCGCTCACGGCGGCGACCAGCTCCGGGGTGGAGGCCCCGCCCGCCATCGGTGCCCCGACGACGGGCACCGCCAAACCCTCGATCCACCCGGCCACGGGACGACCCCTCCAGTCGGCGAACCACCCCGAACCCGCCCACCCTACGCCCCCCGGCCCACGCCTGGCCCGCGGTCGGGCACCGTGGCCGGGCACCACGCCGGACCCGCCCACGGGAGCGGGACCCCGGCCGGGCACCGCACGGGGGTCGGTGCCCGGCCGGGGTCCCGCTCGCGTCCCGCCGGGCCCTCGCCCCCGGACTCCCGCGCCTCCCGCACCGCCGCCGTCCGCGACTCGACGCCACCCCACCCCCACGCACAACCGCCGCCCGCGGGGCACCCACCCGCACGCCCCCGAACCCCCGCCCCCGGCGCGCTCACCCCCCGCGCCGGATCAACCCCCGCGCCCGCGCCTCCCGCACCGCCGCCGTCCGCGACTCGACGCCCAACTTCGTGTAGATGTGCACCAGGTGTGACTTCACCGTGGCCTGGCTGAGGTGCAGCTGCCGGCTGATCTGCAGGTTGTTGAGGCCGTCCGCGACCAGGCCCAGGACCTCGGTCTCACGGGCGCTGAGGGCCGCCGAGGGGGTGCGCATCCGTTCCAGCAGGCGGTCGGCGACGGTGGCCGCCAGGGCAGGACGCCCGGCCGCCGCGGAGCGCACCGCCGCGGCGAGCTCCTCCGGCGGGGCGTCCTTGAGCAGGTAGCCGGTGGCGCCGGCCTCCAGGGCCGGCAGGGTGTCGGCGTCGGTGTCATAGGTGGTGACGATCAGGACGCGCGGCGCCCCGGGCCGGGCGGTGATGGCCGCGGTGGCCTGGGCCCCGTTCATGGCGGACCCCGGCCCGAACTGGAGGTCCATCAGCACCACGTCCACCGGCACCCGCGCGGCCAGCTCGACGGCCTGCTCGGCGGTGGCCGCCTCCGCCACCACGGCGAGGTCCGCCTCGGTCTCCAGGACGGCGCGCAGCCCGGCCCGGACCACCGGGTGGTCGTCGGCCAGCAGCAGACGGATCGGTTCACTCACGGCCTGTCCTCCGATGACTCCGGCAACTCCGACGACGCTGACGACTCCCCCGGCTGCGCCTGCTCGGGAGCCGGCCCCTGTGCCGTCCTCCCCTGTCCCTGCCCCTGCGACTGCTCCCGCTCCGGCCGCTCGGCCGGGCCCCCGAGCCGCACCGGCTCCCCCGGATCCCGGCTCTCCCACGAGTCCGCCGGCACCGGCAGCAGCACCGCCAGTGCCGTTCCCTGGCCGGCGGCCGACTCCACCGCGAAGACCCCGCCGAGCGCCCGCGCCCTGGCCCGCATCGACGGCAGGCCGAAGCCGCCGTCCCCGGCCGAGGCGGGCAGCGCCTCCGGGTCGAACCCCTTGCCGTCGTCGAGCACGTCCAACGCCACCTCGCCCTCCATGTAGCTGAGCGTCACCTCGGCGCGGCGGGCGTCGGCGTGCCGGACGGTGTTGCCGAGCGCCGACTGCGCGATCCGCAGCAGCGCCACCTCGTACGGCACCGGCAGCTGGGCCGGCTCGCCGGAGACGTGCAGGTGGACGGGCAGGCCGCTGCGGGCGGTGGTGGTGGCGCAGAGCCGTTCCAGGGCGGCGGGCAGCGAGGAGCCGTCCAGGTCGGGCGGGGTGAGCGCGTGGACGAAGCGGCGGGCCTCGGCGAGGTTGTCCTGGGCGGCCTGGCGGGCCTGCTCGACGTACGCGGCGGCGGCCTCGGTGCGGTCGGGCAGGGCTCGTTGGGCGGCCCGCAGCAGCAGCTGGATGCTGGTGAGGCTCTGCGCCAGGGTGTCGTGGATCTCGCGGGCGAGGCGCTCGCGTTCGGCCTGCACCCCGGCGGCGTGGTGGGCTGCGTCGAGGTCGGCGCGGGCGGCGGTGAGCTCGTCGATCAGCCGCCGGCGCTCCTCGCTCTCCCGGTAGAGCGCCTGGTAGCCGAGCACGGTGGCGGTGGCCACGGCGGCGCCGAGGGCCGGCCCTATCGCGGCGGCCACGCTGAGCGTGTGCTGGTGCCAGGCGTACGCGGTGATCGCCGCGACGGCGGTGAGCGCGACGGCCGCCGGCCCGCCGCGGCGCCCGAGCAGGTGCAGCTCCAGGAAGTACAGCGGGAAGGCCAGCCAGACGCCGTCCTGGGTGGCGACGAGCACGCCGACCCAGGTCACGCCGAGCAGGGCGAGCCAGAGCGCGGCGGCCCGCCGGGAGCGGTGGACCGCGGGCAGGAAGGGCCCGGCCGCGTAGACGGCCGCCATCGCGAGGCATGCGGAGGTGACGGCCGCCGGGTCGCCGCCGCGCCCGAGGGCGGCACGGGTGACGGCGAGCGCCAGCAGGCCCGCGACCAGCAGGTGCAGGCAGATCTGGAGCACGCGGGCGACGGGGGTGGTTCGGGGTCGTTCGGTCGCCATTGGTCCAGCCTATGATCCGCCGCTCGCCCGCAGCATCAATCAAAAGGTTGAACTCGCACTCTGCCCTTCGATGCCGAGGAAGCAATCCCCGGTGCGATGCCCCGCGGCCCCCGTCGCGGCGAGAGTGGGCAGCGTCGGAGAAGTGCCCGGGCCGGAGCGCCGGACGGGCCGGGGGAAGTGGAAGGGGAGACGTGTTCGTCGCCTGGAGGGACCTCGCGTTCGCCAAGGGGCGGTTCGCCCTGATGGGGGCGGTCGTCGTACTGATCACCGTGCTGGTGGGCCTGCTGTCCGGTCTGACCGCCGGGCTGGGCCGGCAGAACATCTCGGCCGTCACCGGGCTGTCCGCCGACCACCTGGCCTTCGGCCGGCCGGCGGACGGGCAGAAGCTGTCGTTCACCGACTCCCGGGTGTCCCCGGACCAGTGGCGGGACTGGGCCCGGATACCGGGGGTGGAGCAGGCGCAGCCGCTGGGCATCACCACCACCAAGGCCGCGGCCGGCAGCCGCACGGCCGCGCTCTCGGCCTTCGGTGTCCCGGACGGCTCCGGGCTGGCCCCGCGGGGCGCGCTGATCGCTCCCGGGCAGGCGGTGCTCTCCACCGCGGCCGCCGAGAGCCTGGGCGACGTGACGGCGGGCGCGAGCATCACCCTCGGCGGGCGACCGCTGCGGATCGCGGCGGTGGCGGGCGACGCCTACTACAGCCACACCCCGGTGGTGTGGACGAGCCTGGGCGACTGGCAGCAGATCTCCCCCACCGCCCAGGGCGGCGCCACCGTGATCGCCCTGACCACCACCGCCGACGCGGACCTGGAAGCCGCGGACGCCCGGCTGGGCACCGAGACCCGCGGCCGGGAGGGCTCGCTCACCGCCATCGGCTCCTACACCTCGGAGAACGGCTCGCTCCAGCTGATGCGGGGCTTCCTGTTCGCCATCTCGGCGCTGGTGATCGGCGCGTTCTTCACCGTCTGGACGATCCAGCGCAGCGGCGACATCGCGGTGCTGAAGGCCCTCGGCGCCTCCACCCGGTACCTGCTGAAGGACGCGCTCGGCCAGGCCGTGCTGCTGCTGGTGCTGGGGACGGCCGTCGGGACGGCGATCGCGCTCGCGGCCGGTGCGGTGGTGGCCTCCGCCGTGCCGTTCGTCCTGGACGCGCCGACGCTGCTGCTGCCCGCCGCCGTGATGATCGCCCTCGGCGCGGTCGGCGCGGCCCTGTCCATCCGCCGGATCACCTCCGTCGACCCGCTGACCGCCCTGGGGAGCGCCCGATGAGCCTGCACCTCGACCGCATCACCCTCACCTACCCGGACGGCGACGAGCGGCTGACCGCGCTGGCCGACGTCTCCCTGGACGTGCCCAAGGGCTCGCTGACGGCGGTGGTCGGCCCGTCCGGGTCCGGCAAGTCCAGCCTGCTCGCGGTCGCCGCGACCCTGATCGCCCCGGACTCCGGCCGGGTCGTCGTCGACGGGGTGGAGACCACGGGTCTGGGCCGTGCCGAGCTCGCGGCGCTGCGCCGGCACCGCATCGGCATCGTCTTCCAGCAGCCCAATCTGCTGCCCTCGCTCACCGCGGTCGAGCAGCTCCAGGTGATGGCCCATCTGGACGGCCGCTCACCGCGGTCCGCCGCCGAGCGCGCGCACGAGCTGCTGGACGCGGTCGGCCTGCGCGCCCAGGCCACCCGCCGTCCGCACCAGCTGTCGGGCGGTCAGCGCCAGCGGGTCAACATCGCCCGCGCCCTGATGAACGACCCCACCGTGCTGCTGGTCGACGAGCCGACCAGCGCGCTGGACCACGAGCGCGGTGCCGCGATCATCGACCTGATAACCGAGCTGACCCACCGCCGGGCGACCGCCACCGTCCTGGTCACCCATGACCGGGCGCACCTGACGGCCGTCGACCGGGTGGCCGAGGTCCACGACGGCCGCCTGACCGTCCCGGCCACGACCGCCTGAACGTCAGCGCGTGGGCGGGCGCGGGAGCGCCGGCCGGGACCGGGTCACCGGTCCCGGCCGGGGGC
>NZ_JBSGFD010000349.1:0-5082 GCF_053603215.1 Kitasatospora sp. NPDC004240
GATGTGTGATATTCCGATCGGGGGGCGGCCGAGCCGGGGCCGACCCCGGCTCAGCCGCCGACGCGCCCGGCCTGGATCTGGCGGCCCGCGGTGGTCGTGACCACCACGGGCACCCCGTCCGGGACCTGCCCCCGCAGGTCCGCGAGGAGCGAGTCGACCGGGGGCAGGTCCCCCGGCGCCCGCACCTGGACGTAGAGGGTCCGCGACTTCGCCTGCACGTTCACGACCGACGCGCCCGGCGTCGCGGCCACCCATGCCGCGGCGGCGTTCGTGGCCCGTGTGGTCCACAACTGCACCAGCACCATCGCCGCCGTGTTCGCCGCGAGCAGCAGACCGACGGCGCAGGACAGCAGGCCGAGCGCCAGGTACGTCCTGCGCGCGGAGCCCGCCTCGCGATGACGGCCGGCCCCCGCGTACCCCAGGCCGCCGAACACCATCATGCCCGCGACCACCAGGGCCAGCAGATTGGACACGAACAGCACGAACGAGCCCAGGGCCAGCCACCAGGCGCCCTGCCCGGCGCACACTCCGGTCACCACCAGCGGCGGCACCAGCGAGATCGCGATCGCCACGCCCGGCAGGACCGCGGCCACATCGCGGCGGGCGAGTGCCACCGCGCCGGCGAAGCCGGTGGCGAGCGCGGCCATCAGGTCCATCAGCCCGGGTGAGGTGCGACTGGAGATCTGGCTGTCCGACAGCAGGTCGTAGGAGGCCGGAACGACCAGCGAGGCGACTGCCCCCACCGCCACCACCAGCAGGCCCCCGCACACCACGAACAGAACCGCCGTGGTCCGCCGTCGCTGCACCGCGCCCAGCGCGATCCCCATGATCGGGGTCGACAACGGAGCGATGATCATCGCGCCGATCACCGTGGCCGTGGAGTCCGTCAGCACCCCGCAGGCCGCGATCACGGCCGCCAGGAACAGCATGGTCCAGAACGCGGACTGCTTCGCCCGCCGGTCGCCGACCGACAGGTTCAGGTCCTCCTCCAGTTCCTCCAAGGACCTTCGCTGGTGGTCGGGGAGCACGCGGTCACGGAGGCTGCTGAACACCACCCGAGTATCACGCCGCCCGGTACGGCGCCGCGGATACCACACGCCACCACCCCCCGGACAGCCGCACCGCCCCCACGCCGGGCAATCCGCCCACGGCTGACGCGAGCGGTGTCGTACGCGGCCCACGACCTACTGTCCCCCGGTCCGGCCCGGTCAGCGCGGCGGTCCGGGCCGGACCGGATGACGTTGCCGCGCGGCGCCCCGGAGCCGGGGACGAACTCCACGGAGAACGGGTCGGCCACGCCGTGCTGCCGGGAGGGACGTCGGAGTGGCACCGGCGGCGGGCTGCGGCCCTGACAGCGCCCCGGTCGCCGTGCGACGGTGAATGCAGGACCACCGGTCCCGCGAGCACATCTGACCGCCGCCGTACGAGGGACCCGGCCCACCGGGGTGACCAGCTCCTGGAGGACGCGCCATGCGGGCAAGGAACACGACACCGGGCAGCCCCCGGGGCACGGGCGCGACACCGGCCGGGAGCACATGGGGGAACGGGCGGCCTGGCCGGGGGGCCACCGGACGGGGCGGGTTCCCGTGGCCGGCGGCGACGGGACGGCGGTACGCGTCATGACCGCCGGCGGGAGCGCGGCCCCCGGAGGCCCGGCCGCCCCGCGGCCCCCGGCCCGACGGATCACCTGGACCGTGCTGCGTGCGGCCGGCTCGGTCACCGCGCTCGTGGCCCTGTACTACTCGCTGCCCCTGAACCACTCCTCCACGACCGCCACCCTCGTCATGCTCCTCACCGGACTGGTGGGGTTCGTCGCGCTGGTCGCCTTCCAGGTCCGCTCGATCATCCGCTCCAGGCACCCCGGGCTACGGGCCGCCGAGGCCCTGGCCACCAGCATCCCGTTCTTCCTGCTGCTGTTCGCCTCCGCCTACGTCGCGCTGGCCGCGCTCTCACCCGCCAGCTTCGGCACACCCCTGAGCCACAGCGACGCGCTCTACTTCACCGTCACCGTGTTCTCCACCGTCGGCTTCGGCGACATCACCGCCAAGACGGGCGCCGCCCGGCTGGTCGTCACCGTCCAGATGCTCGCCGACCTGATCGTCCTCGGCGTGGCCGTCAAGGTCACCATCGGCGCGGTCCGCCGCGGCCGCGAACGCAAGGCCGAACGGCACCGCGCCCCGGGCGGGGACGGGGGCCGATGACGATCGACGGGCCGATCGGACCCTGACCGGCACGACGCCCCCGCCTCCGCCTCCGCGGGCTTCAGCGGGTGGCTGGGCCGGCCTCGACGCGAAGGTCCGGGCCGGTGCGGGGAAGCGTCCTCAGGAGCGGGGTCGCCGCGGCGGCGCCCGCGCCCGTCCCCGGGTCGCACAGCGTCTTGGCCACCAGCGAGCCGATCGTCTCCCCGCCCGCCGAGCCGTCCTTGCCCATGTACGGGTTGTGCGACAGCGCGAACTGCCGCCGTCCGTCCCCGCTGCCGAGCAGCAGGGTGCTCCAGCCGGGCAGGCCGCCGTCATGGCCCCAGGCCGCCTCGCAGCCCGGGCCCAGGTCGATCCGCGCCACGCCGAGTCCGTACCCCCAGCCCTCCGTCGCGGTCGGCACCGTGTCCGTCAGCGCGGCCATCTCGGCCGGGCGCAGCAACTTGCCGCCGAACAGTGCGGCGTGGAAGCGGTTGAGGTCGGAGGTGGTGGAGATGCCGTTGCCGGCCGCGTCCACGAAGCTCGGGTTGAGCCGGGTGATGTCGGCGGGCCCCGCCGGCATGTCGAGGTACGCGTGGGCGTGCGGGCCGCCGAGGCCGGTCCCGGAGCCCGGGAACACCGTGTCGTCCAGGTGCAGGGGCCGGACGATCCGGCGCTCGACCTCGCGCTGCCAGGTGCGTCCGGTGACCTTCTGGACGATCATCCCGGCGAGCACGTAGTTGGTGTTGGAGTAGTGCCAGCCCTGCCCGGGCGCGAAGTACGGCGCGTGCTCGGCGGAGACCGCGGCCAGCTGCTGCGGGCGGTAGTCCCGGTAGCGCCACCCGCCGTACGCGAGGTCCCGCCGGTCGGCCTCGTCGGTGATCAGGAACCGCTGGTCCTCCGTGAAGTTGAACAGGCCGCTGGTGTGGTTCAGCAGCTGCCGGACGGTGATCGCGGCGCCGTTCGGGACGACCCCCGGCAGGTACCGCTCCACCGGGTCGTCCAGTCGTAGCCGCCCCTCCCCGACCAGTTGGAGGACGACCGTCGCCACGAAGGTCTTGGTCACGCTGCCGACCCGGAACCGGCCGTCCGACCTGGCCGGCTGCCCGGCGGCCAGGTCGGCGCTCCCGGCGGCGCCCCGCCACACGGGGCGGCCGGCGACGCGGATCTCCGCGAGCGCGGCCGTCGAACCGCCACGCTCCACGAGGTCCCGCAGCTCCTGCTGTCCGTCGACGCGGGGCCGGCGTTCCTCCGCAGTTCCGGTGCCGGACGCCGACGCGCCCGGCCCTCCCGCCGCCACCGCCGCCGTCGGGGCGAGAGTGACGACGGTGGCACCGGCCAGGACGACGGCCGCGACCCGCCTTCCCAACCGGCCGCGCCGCTGCGATGTCCGAGCCTGAACGATGGTCATGGTGTCCGCCCCTTCCGGCCCGGCTCCGGACCGTCGCCGCCACCTTCGCATCCGTGACACGTCCCGCGCGTCATCCCTCGGGGGTCGTCGACCGTGCACCCCGAGGATCGAGCCACTCGGCCGAGCGGTGGATACGGGTGTCAGGCCGAATCACCTTCTGGGAGCTTGACTTGACCTCATCACCGATCCTGGGCACACCGACCCTGCAGCCATCCCCTTCGCCACCGCGGTGGTCACCTCCCGCGCCCCGGGCATTCCGACCAGGCATTCCGACCAGGCGGACCGGCCCTGCGGCGGCCCGGGCCATCGCTTCGTTCGCCCGGACCACCGGCGACGCCCGGCGGCCAGGGTGGGTACCGGGTTGTCCGATAATGCTCCGGTGAGCGAGATATCCGCGGCGCCGCCGGACCGGAGGGCCGGGACGGCCGCCCTCCGGCACAACCTGCTGACCCTGCGTCCGATGCCCCTGCCCCCGCTGACCTGGCCCCGCGGACTGCGCGGACTGCCGCAGGTCCTGGTGGTCCTGGCAGCCGTCTCCCTCTGCCTCACCGGCGCGGACCTCGCCGCCCGGCTCCTCGCCTGCGTCCACGCCGCCGCCCTGCTCGTGGCGCTGCGCCGGCCCGCCGCGGCCTTCTGGTTCTCCCTCGCCCTGCTCACCGTCATCGCCGTGGCCCATCCGCCCACCCACGACAACATCCCGTGGGCCTGGCTCGTGCACGCCGGTGTGCTCCTGCTGCTCGCGCTGCGCGTCCCGCTGCTTCCGGCCGCCGTGTCGGCGGGCGCCGGCGCGGCCGTCGGGGTGGCGCTGAAACTGGCGGGGTGCACGGTCGGGTCCTGGCGGACGGTGCTGGCGGCCTGCGTCTCGTTCGCCGTGGCCGTCGCCCTGGGGGCGATGCGGCGGCGGTGGCGTGAGGACCGCGCCCGGCTGGCCGAGCAGATCAACGCCACCGCCGAGGAACGTGCGCTGCGCACCGTCCTGGAGGAGCGCGCCCGCATCGCCCGCGAACTGCACGACGTCGTCGCCCACCACCTGTCGCTGATCGCGATCAAGGCGGAGGCCGCGCCCTACCGGGTCCAGGACCCGCCGCCCGCGCTGGCGGCGGAGTTCGCCGCGATCCGGGCCGGCGCGAAGGAGGGACTGACCGAACTCCGGAATCTGCTGGGACTGCTGCGACCCGCCGCGTCGACACCCGCGGGCCTCCCCGGGCAGTCCGCCGCACCGGTCGCGCCGCAGCCGTCGCTCGCCCGACTGAACGGGCTGCTCGACCAGGTGCGCGCGGCCGGACTTCCGGTCACCGCCCGGATCGTCGGGCAGCCGCGGCCGCTCCCGCCGGGCGTGGAGCTGTCGGCGTACCGGATCGTCCAGGAGTCGCTGAGCAACGCGCTGCGGCACGCACCCGGCGCCGAGACCCGTGTGGAACTCGGCTACGGCCGGGACGCGTTGCGCCTGCGGATCGCCAACCGGCCGCCCGGCCGCACCGCGCCGCCCTCGCC
>NZ_JBSGFD010000350.1:0-5061 GCF_053603215.1 Kitasatospora sp. NPDC004240
GACCTCCTGATCCACGGCGCCACCAACAAGGACATCGCCGCCGCCCTGTTCCTCTCCTCACGCACCGTCGAACACCACGTCGCCGCCGTCCTGCGTAAACTCGGCACCACCCGCGACCACCTCACCCGGTCACAGGACCCCCCGGTACCGTGAAGCGGAACAACGGCGCCGATCAGAAGCCGCTCCGCACGTGGTCGGAGAGACACCGCCTCCTCAGCCGACGATTCGGTCGATCTCGGTCAGTTCCTCGGCCGTCAGCGCGGGGGCGGCCAGCGCGTCCAGGTTCTGGTCCAGCTGGTGGACGCTGCTCGCCCCGATGATCACCGAGACCACCCGCGGGTCCCGCAGCACCCAGGACAGCGCCAGCTGCGCCAGGCTCTGCCCACGCCGCTCGGCGACCTTGGCCAGCGAGCGCAGCTGCTCCAGCTTGGCGCCGCTCAGCGCCTCCTCCTTGAGGAAGTGCCCGACCGACATCCGCGACCCGGCCGGCACCGCGCCGCTGAGGTAACGGTCGGTCAGCAGGCCCTGGGCGAGCGGGGAGTAGGCGATCAGGCTGGTCAGGGTGTCGCCGACCGCGTCCAGCAGGCCCTCCTCCGGGCCGCGGTCGAGGATCGAGTAGCGGGCCTGGTTCATCAGCACCGGGGTGCCCAGCTCGCGCAGGATCGCCACGGCCTCCCGGTGCTGCTCCGCCGGGTAGTTGGAGATGCCCGCGTACAGCGCCCGGCCCGAGCGCACCGCCTGGTCCAGCGCGCCCATGGTCTCCTCCAGCGGAGTGTCCGGGTCGTGGCGGTGCGAGTAGAAGACGTCCACGTGGTCCAGGCCCATCCGGGACAGCGACTGGTCCAGGCTGGCCAGCAGGTACTTGCGGCTGCCGCCGTCCCCGTACGGGCCGGGCCACATGTCGTAGCCGGCCTTGGAGGCGATGAACAGCTCGTCCCGGTACGGCCGGAGGTCCTGCGCGTACAGGTGGCCGAAGTTGCGCTCCGCGCTGCCGTACGGCGGGCCGTAGTTGTTGGCCAGGTCGAAGTGGGTGACACCCCGGTCGAAGGCCCGGCGCAGCACGGCGCGCTGCACGTCCAGCGGCTGGGAGTCGCCGAAGTTGTGCCACAGGCCGAGCGAGACGGCGGGCAGCCGCACGCCGCTGCGACCGGCGCGGCGGTAGGTCATCGAGGCGTAGCGGTCATCCGCGGCGAGGTAGCTCATGGCGGCCATCCTGCCAGCTCGACGGCCGATCAGGGGCCCCTCGCCCGGGGCCCGCCTTCAAGTTCCCGCCTGCGAGCCCCGCCTTCGAGCGCCCGCCTGCGAGCCCGACGTCCGGTCGGTCCCTGGCGTTCTGTACCTACTGGTATGTACAGTGCTCCCATGACGACCCAGGACCGCCTGATCGAGAGCACCCGGGAACTCCTCTGGGAGCGCGGCTACACCGGCACCAGCCCCAAGGCCATCCAGCAGCACGCCGGCGTCGGCCAGGGCAGCATGTACCACCACTTCACCGGCAAGCCCGACCTGGCCGCCGCCGCCCTGCGCCGCAGCGCCGAGGAGATGCGGGCCGTCGCCGCGGCCGAGCTGGCCGGCCCCGGCGACGCGTACGAGCGGCTGAGCCGCTACCTGGACCGCGAGCGCGAGGTGCTGCGCGGCTGCCGGATCGGCCGGATGGCGCAGGACCCCGAGGTGATCGCCGACCCGCGGCTGCGCGGGCCCGTCGAGGAGACCCTCGCCTGGCTGCGCGGCCGGATCGCCGAGGTGATCGCCGAGGGCCGGGCCGCCGGAGACCTCCTCCCGGGCGCCGACCCGGCCGACCTCGCGGCCGCCGTGGTCGCCGTGGTCCAGGGCGGCTACGTGCTGGCCCGGGCCGCCGACGACCCCGAGCCGTTCCGGCGGGCGGTCCGGGGCGTCCTCGGCCTGCTCGCCGCCCAGCGCGCCCGCTGACCCCGCCGGGCCGTCACCGCACGCGCCCCACACCGAGGAGGACCGGCACCGTGCACGCCATGCAGTACGAGATCACCCTCCCCGCCGACTACGACATGGGGATCGTCCGCCGCCGGGTCGCCACCAAGGGCCACCTGCTGGACACCCACCCCGGCCTCGGCCTCAAGGCCTACCTGATCCGTGAACGCGGCGTCGCCGGATCGCCCGTCAACCAGTACGCGCCGCTCTACCTGTGGCGCACCGCCGAGGGCATGAACGGCTTCCTCTGGGGCCCCGGCTTCCGCGGCCTGAGCGCCGACTTCGGCCGCCCCGCGGTACGCCACTGGCTCGGCGCCGGGCTGTACCGCTGCGCCCGCGACGCGGCCCCGGCCACCGCCACCCGCCGGCTGGAACGCCTCCCGGAGGGCGCCGACCCGGCCGAGGCCGTGGAACGGGCGCTCGCCGCGCTGCCCGGCCACCCGGAACTCCACACCGCCGCGGTCGCGGTCGACCCGGCCCGCTGGGAGCTGATGCACCTCGCGCTCTGGTACGGCCGGGCCCCCGAGGACACCCCCGGCGAGCACTACGAACTGCTCCACCTGTCCGCCCCCGAGCTCGACCGGCTCCCGTCCGGCCGCCACTGGTGACCCCAGGAAGGACCGCCCCGTGCAGCCCACCGATCTGACCCCCCAGCCGCTCGACCGCGCCGCCGGCCACCGCCTGCTCGACGAACTCGCCGGGCCCCGCACCCAGGAGCGGACCCTGCGCGGCCTGGACGAGCTGGCCCCCGGCTTCGCCGACTGGATCGTCACCAGCCTCTTCGGCGGCACCTACCAGCGCCCCGGCCTCGCCCTGCGCGACCGCCAACTGCTCAACCTGGCCGCCCTCACCGCCCTCGGCGGCGTCGAGCCGCAGCTCGCCGACCACGTCCGCAACAGCCTGCGGATCGGCCTCACCCGCGAGGAGATCACCGAGGTCATGGTGCACCTCGCCCCGTACGTGGGCGTCCCCAAGGCGCTGGCCGGACTCCGGGTGGTGGCCGCCGAGTCCGCGGCCACGGAGACGGCGGCGGCCACGGAGGCGGAGGCCCGGGCCCGATGACCGCGACCGTCCGGACCGTGCTCGGCGACCTCGACCCCGCCCGGCTCGGCGTCACCGACGCGCACGACCACCTGTTCCTGCGCAGCCCCCGCCTGCCCGGCGAGGAGCTGGCCGATCCCATGGAGGCCGGGGCGGTGCTGCGCGCCTTCGCCGCCGCCGGCGGGCGCGCCCTCGTCCAGTGGACCCCGCACGGCCTGGGCCGCGGCGCCGCCGCACTGGTACGGCTGTCGCGGGAGAGCGGGGTGCACGTGATCGCCGCGACCGGGCTGCACCAGGCCGTGCACTACGACCGGGCCTGGCTGCGCGAGCGGTACCGGGACCTCGCCGGGCTGTTCGTCACCGAGCTCACGGTCGGACTGCACGGCGACCCGGCCGCGCCCCGGGCCGGGCTGATCAAGGTGGCCGGCGACTACCACGCCCTGGAGCCGCACACCCGCCGGGTGCTGGCCGCCGCCGCCGAGGCCCACCACGCCACCGGCGCCCCGGTCGCCGTCCACCACGAGCTGGGCACCGCCGCCCCGGAGGTGCTCGACCTGCTCTGCGGGCGGCTCGGCGTGCCGGCGCACCGGGTGCTGCTGGGGCACCTCAACCGGCTGCCCGACCTCCGGCTGCACCGCGAGCTGGCCGCCTCCGGCGCGTACCTGGCGCTGGACGGCCCCTCCCGGGCCCACCACGCCACCGACCACCGGCTGCTCGACGCGGTCGAGGCCCTGGCCTCGGCGGGCCACGCCGACCGGATCCTGCTCGGCGCCGACACGACCACCGCCTCGGCCCGGCACGCCCCCGGCGCCGCCCACCTGCTGACCGGGCTGGCGCCCCGGCTGACCCGGGCGTTCGGCGCCGCGCTCACCGAGCGGCTGCTGGTCGCCAACCCGGCGCGGGCCTTCGCGGGGGAGTGGCCGGCACCCCCGCAGGGCCCGGACGGGCCTCAGACCACCTGCTCCAGCGTGCCGGTGTGCAGCTCGCCCACCCGGCCGCCCTCGCCCTCGTAGGTCCAGAAGGCGCGTACGGTCAGCCGGGCCAGGTCCATGACGTGGCTGACCGTGATGCCGCTCTGCTCCGTCCAGCTGACGAAGTACAGCTGCGGCCCGACCTCGGCGACGTGCAGCGCCACGTCGTCCCCCTGGCCGGCCGACTCGCCCAGGCCCTCCCAGCGCAGCCGCTTGCCGTCGGCCGAGTAGGCGTTGCGGAAGGCCGCGCCGTTGTCGACCTGGAAGAGGTAGGTGCGGCCGGCGAAGGCGGGCAGGGGCGCGGTCATGGGGTCCTCGTCGTCTTGATCGGTGCGGTACGGATCACCAACTTATCCGACCGGGTGTGCTCCGCGGCCGTACTCGGCCCGCCCGGTGGCAGGACGGTCACGGTGGCGGGCCCCCGGCGGCCGGGCCGGATGATCTGTGAGGGGTCGCCCCGGCGACCGCCGCCCCCGCCCCCGCGCCCACCTCCGCCCCGACCGCGACGCCCTCCGCCCGGTCGTGACGGCGGCCGTCGGCCCGGCCGGCTCCCCCGTGGGGCCGGCCCGGCCGACGGGGCCTCAGCGACGCCGGGAGGGCGTCACCGGCTCCACCGGAGTCCGCCGGACCGGGTCTGGAGGACCGTGATCTCGAACGGCTTCTTGTGGTCGGTCTCGTCCGGGTCGTCCGCGCCGCGCAGCGAGACCCAGCCGTCGGTGAGCGTGCCGCGGGCCGGGACGTCCGCGGCCAGCCGGACCGGGATCCGCGCGGTGGCGGTGCGCCCCGCGGGCAGCCCCGCCGGGAAGGCACAGCGCACCCGGTGGCCGTTCTGGAACGCGTAGCAGTTCTCCGGGAAGAACGGGCCCTCCGGGGTGACCCCCGCCGGCATGGTGATCACCACGGTGAACGGGGAGGCGGTGCGCTCCGGCCCGAGGTTGGCGATCAGGGCGCGGATGACGGTGGTGCCGCCCGGCACGGCCGGCGCCGGGCGGGCGGGGATGACCACCAGATCCGACGTCGAGGGCGTCACGGCGGCCGCCGCCGGGGTTGCCGCGGCCGCCGGGGCGGCCGGCGCCTCGGCGGTGGCCGGCGGATCGGCCAC
>NZ_JBSGFD010000351.1:0-5054 GCF_053603215.1 Kitasatospora sp. NPDC004240
CCTTCCCCCACCCCCCGGGCTCCCCCCTCGCGCGGGTGCGTGGGGGGGGGCGTTGGGCCCGGGGGTTGTCGCGGCCCCCCCCCCCCCGCCCCCGCTCGGCCGGTCCGCTCGCACGCTACGGCCCGGCGTGGGCCCGGGCAGTGGATGGACCCGCGGCGCCCGGCTCCGGGGGGGCGGCCCCGGGTGTCGGGCCTCATCCATCCGGTCGCCGTCGTGCGGGCCCCGGGAGGCCGGCCGGGCCCGTTCCGCGGGCCGGCGGGCCCCGATGGCCCCGGGGCGGGGCCGATGGACCCATGCGGAATCACCGGAAGCGGCTGACAGTGGAAGGGCACGGGCCGCCCACTCCGGGTGGCTCCGGGAAGCCTTGGAAGGACAGCCCGATGAACACCGGCCCACCGTTCGTGGCACTGGACGAGGACGGTCTCGCCGCGCTCGTCGACGCCCTGCGGCAGCGCGGGCTCACGGTGGTGGGGCCCACCGTCCGGGAGGGGGCGATCGTCCTGGCCGAGCTGGCCTCCGCGGACGACCTGCCGCACGGCTGGGGCGTGGAGGCCGAGGCGGGGACCTACCGACTGTACCGGCGCGAGGACCGGGCGGCCTTCGCCCATTCGGCCGGACCGCAGTCCTGGAAGACGTTCCTGCACCCGCCCCGGGCCCGGCTCTGGCAGGCCGACCGGGCCGAGGACGGCACCGTCACCGTCCGCGAGGACGACGACCCGCCACCCCGCTACGCCTTCCTCGGCGTGCGCCCCTGCGACCTGCGCGCGATCGCCGTCCAGGACCGGGTCCTGACCGGCGGGGCGTACGTCGACCCGGTGTACGGGCCGCGCCGTGCCGCGGCCTTCCTGATCGTCGTCGAGTGCACCGAGCCCGGCGGGGTCTGCTTCTGCGTCTCCATGGGCACCGGTCCGGGCCTTCAGGACGGCTCGGCCTTCGATCTGGCGCTCACCGAGACCGTGGAGCCGGACGGCAGCCTCCGCTACACGGTCCGCGCCGGCAGTGCCGACGGTGAGGGCCTGCTCGCCGAGCTGCCGACCTGTCCCACCGACGGGGCGCGCGCCCGACGCGCCGTCGCCGACGCCGCCGGGCGGATGGGCCGGACCATGGACGCCACCGACCTGCGCTCGCTGATGGCCGGCACGATGACCGCGGAACGCTGGGACCAGGTCGCCGACCGCTGTCTGACCTGCGGCAACTGCACCATGGTCTGCCCCACCTGCTTCTGCACCACCACCGAGGAGGTCACCGACCTCACCGGTGACCACGCCGAACGCTGGCGGCGCTGGGACTCCTGCTTCGACCTCGACTTCTCGTACCTGCACGGCGTCGGCCCGGTCCGTTCCTCCGCCCGCAGCCGGTACCGGCAGTGGCTCACCCACAAGCTGGGCACCTGGTACGACCAGTTCGGCTCGTCCGGTTGCGTCGGTTGCGGCCGGTGCATCGCCTGGTGCCCGGTCGGCATCGACCTCACCGAGGAGGTCGCCGCCCTGCGCGCCGAGGCGGCCACGACGGAGGGAGCGCCGTGATGCACGCGACGACGCCGGTCCCGTACCGGGTGGCGGGCCGCCGCCGGGAGACCGCCGACACCGTCACGCTGGACCTGGCACCCGCGGCCGCCCCGCTGAGGGCCTTCCGGCCCGGGCAGTACGCCATGCTGTACGCCTTCGGCGTCGGCGAGATCCCGGTCTCGGTCAGCGGGATCGCCGGTGACGTCCTGAGCCACACCGTCCGCGTGGTCGGCAAGGTCAGTGCGGCGCTGTGCCGTGCCGACCCCGGCCAGTGGGTGGGCGTCCGCGGTCCGTACGGCACGGCCTGGCAGACGCCGCCCGCCGGCAGCGACGTGCTGGTGGTCTCCGGCGGTATCGGGCTCGCTCCGCTCCGGCCGTTGATCGAGGAGGTGCTCGCGCGGGCACCGGAGTTCGGGACCTTCACGGTGCTCACCGGCTACCGCGACCCGGGCGAGCAGCTGTTCCTGCCTGATCTGCCCGTCTGGCGGACCCGCGCGGACGTCCTCGCCACCGTCGACCGCGCCGAGCCCGGATGGCCGGGCGCCACCGGGCTGGTCACCGGCCTGCTGGACGACGCGGACTACCGCCCCGACCGCTGCGCCGCCTACCTGTGCGGGCCCGAGCCGATGATGCGCGCGACCGCCGGGGAGCTCCTGCGCCGGGGCGTCGCCGCCGACCGCATCCGCGTCTCGCTCGAGCGCAACATGCGCTGCGCGACCGCCTGGTGCGGGCACTGCCAGCTCGGCCCCGTCATGGTCTGCCGGGACGGGCCGGTGTTCGGCTGGGACCGTGCCGAGAACCTGCTGTCCCTGCCCGGGCGATGAGGCGGCGAGCGCCATGACCATTCCCCGCCTGGCAGTCTGGAAGTTCTCCTCCTGCGACGGCTGCCAGCTCACCCTGCTCGACTGCGAGGACGAGCTCATCGACCTCGCCGGTCAGGTGGAGATCGGCTACTTCCTGGAGGCCACCCGCCGCGAACTGCCGCCGCCGTACGATCTCTCGCTCGTGGAGGGCTCCGTCGCCGCCCCCGCCGACCTGGAACGCGTCCGCAGGGTGCGCGAGCAGTCGAAGTACCTGGTCACCATCGGCGCCTGTGCCACCGCCGGCGGCGTCCAGGCGCTGCGGAACCTGGTGGGCCTGCCCGAGTACCAGGCGGTCGTCTACGCCCGCCCCGAGTACGTCGACAGCCTCGCCGACTCCACACCGATCGCCGCCCACGTGCCGGTCGACCTCGAACTGCGCGGCTGCCCGATCGACAGGCGCCAGCTCCTGGAGGTCATCACCGCCTACCTGGCCGACCGCAAACCCGACATCCCCACCCACAGCGTCTGCTTCGAGTGCAAGCTGCGCGGCACCACCTGCGTCACCGTCGCCCACGGCACCCCGTGCCTCGGCCCGGTCACCCAGGCGGGCTGCGGTGCCATCTGCCCGGCCTACGGGCGCGGCTGCTACGGCTGCTTCGGCCCGATGGAGACGCCGAACACCCGCGCCATGCTTCCGCTGCTACGCCGCGACGGGCTGCCGGACGCGGACGTCGCCCGCCTCTACCGCACGTTCAACGCCGAGGCCCCGTCCTTCGCCGATGCCGCCCGCCGGGCCGAGGAGGAAACCGGATGACCCATCGCACCCACCGGACGCTCACCGTCGGGGCACTGGCCCGCGTCGAGGGGGAGGGCGCCCTGCACGTGTCCGTGCGTGACGACGAGGTGGAGTCCGTGCGGCTGGAGATCTACGAACCTCCCCGCTACTTCGAGGCCCTGCTGCGAGGCCGCCGGTACACCGAACCGCCCGACCTGACCTCCCGAATCTGCGGCATCTGCCCGGTCGCGTACCAGATGAGCGCCTGCCGTGCCGTCGAGGACGCGTGCGGAGTCACGGTGGACGGCCAACTCGCCATGTTGCGGCGACTGCTGTACTGCGGGGAGTGGATCGAGAGCCACACCCTGCACGTCTACCTGCTGCACGCCCCGGACTTCCTGCGGCTGCCCGACGCACTGGCACTCGCCCGCACCGACCCCGCACTGCTGCGGCGCGGACTGCGGCTGAAGAAGGCAGGAAACGAGATCGTCGAGGTCCTCGGCGGACGGGCGATCCATCCGGTCAACGTCAGGCTGGGCGGATTCCACCGGCTTCCCACGCCCGCCGAACTCGACCACCTCGCGACGGTGTTGCGCCGGGCGCGGACGGACGCCGAGGACACCCTCGGCTGGGTGGCCGGATTCGACTTCCCGCCGCTCACCGTCCGGCACGAACCGCTCGCGCTCACCGAGCCCGACGGCTACGCCATCGACTCCGGCACCCCCACGGGCACCCTCGCCGGTTCGTTCCCGCTGAGAACCTTCGAACAGCGCGTCCGGGAACACCAGGTGCCGCACTCCACCGCACTGCACGCCACCCTCGACGGTCGGCCCCACCTCACCGGCCCGCTCGCCCGCTGGAACCTCGGCAGCGAGCGGCTGCCCGCCGCGATCCGCGGCCTGGCCGCGCAGGCCGGACTCGGCCCGCGATGCGCCAACCCCTTCCGCAGCATCGTGATCCGGGCGGTCGAGGTGCTGTGGGCCGTCACCGAGGCGCAGCGCATCATCGAGCAGTACGAGCCACCTCCCGCCCCGGCCGTTCCCGTGCCACCCCGGGCGGGTGTCGGTCACGGCGCGACCGAGGCGCCGCGCGGTCTGCTCTACCACCGGTACGAGCTCGACGGGGACGGCGTCGTCCGACAGGCCGTCATCGTTCCGCCCACGGCCCAGAACCAGGCCGCCATCGAAGCCGACCTGCGGACCTTCATCCGGCCCCGGCTGCACCTGGGGGACGAGGAGCTGACCCGGTGGTGCGAGCAGGCGATCCGCAACTACGACCCGTGCATCTCCTGCGCCGCCCACTTCCTGACCCTCACCGTGGACCGGGGCTGAGGTGTCCCGCGACCGCATCGTGCTGATCGGGGTCGGCAACGAGTACCGCCACGACGACGGGGCCGCCCTGGCCGTCCTGGCCGAGCTGACCTCCTCCGGCGTCGAAGCCGACCGGATCGCCCTGTGCGACGGTGAACCGACCCGCCTGATGGACCTGTGGGACGGGGCGGACCTCGCCGTCGTGGTCGACGCGGTCCACGGCCACCCCGGGAGGCCGGGCCGGATCCACCGGGTCTCCGTGTACCCGGACCTGCCGGAGGACCCGCTGGACGAGGCCGTCGCGGCCGGCACCCACGGCCTCGGCCTCGGCCACGGCATCGCCCTGGCCTCCGCGCTCGGCCGTCTGCCCGGTGAACTGGTGATCATCGCGGTGGAGGGGGCGGACTTCGGCATCGGCGAGGGCCTCAGCCCGGTCGTCGTCGCCGCCGTCCCGCGCGCCGCCGGCATGGTCCGCGAGACGGTCGCCGCCCACCGGGCCCGGCGTGGGAGCTGACGGGCCGTTCCGAGACCGGTGGATCGCCGTCAGGCGTACGGGACGACCGCGACCGGGCACCGGACGTGGTGGATCGCGGCGTGCGTCACCGGGCCGAGGCGCGCTCCGACGGGGGCGTGGCGGCTGCGGCGGCCGACCACCGCG
>NZ_JBSGFD010000352.1:0-5048 GCF_053603215.1 Kitasatospora sp. NPDC004240
GCTGTCTGTGCGCCGCCAGGGACTCGAACCCCGGACCCGCTGATTAAGAGTCAGCTGCTCTAACCAACTGAGCTAGCGGCGCCTGCTGACGTGGAGAACATTACCTGGTCAGCGGCCGAAACTCACAATCGGTTCCCGACGGGCCCCGGACCGCGCCGACGGCCCGGAGGCCTCCGCCCCGGGCCGTCCCCGCCGGCGCCGCACCGGGCTCACGGCACGAGCACCACCTTGCCCCGGACGTGCCCGGTCTCGACCAGCCGGTGGGCGTCCGCCGCCCGCTCCAGCGGGAACGCCCCGGCCACCTCCAGCCGCAGCCGCCCGGCCTCCCAGAGCTCCACCAGCTCCCCCAGCCGGGCCGCCGTACGGTCGCTGCGCAGCCAGCGCGCGCCCACCCGCTCGGCGGCGGCCGGGTCCACGATGGTGCCGATCCGGCGGGGGTCGGCGACCAGCAGGGCGGAGGCCTCCACCGCGCCGCGCCCGGCGGCGTCCAGTGCGGCGTCCACGCCCTGCGGCGCCAACGCGCGCACCCGTTCGACCAGCCCCTCCCCGTACAGGACCGGGACGGCGCCGAGCTCGCGCAGGTAGTCGTGGTTGCGCTCGCTCGCGGTGCCGATGACGGTGGCGCCCCAGGCCCGGGCCAATTGGACGGCCACCGTGCCGACGCCGCCGGAGGCGCCGTGGACCAGGACGGTCTCGCCGCGGCGGACCTCCAGCGCGGTGAGCGCGGTGTGCGCGGTCTGACCGGAGGCCGAGAGCGAGCCGGCCTGCTCCCAGGGCATGCCGGCGGGCTTGGCGACCAGCTGGGAGCTGTCCACGGTGACGTACTCGGCGTGGCTGCCGAGCAGCCGGAAGCCCAGGACCTCGTCCCCGACCTCCCAGCCGAAGCTGCCGGGCCCGAGCTGGTCGACCACGCCGGCGAACTCGTTGCCCGGGATGACCGGCGGCTCGACCGTGGCGCCGGGCGGGGTCCAGCCGCCCCGGACGGCGAGGTCGGCGGGCTGGAGCCCGGCCGCGCGCACCCGGACCCGCACCTGCCCCTGGCCGGCGACGGGCGTGGCCACCTCGGTGACCCGCAGCACCTCGGGTCCGCCGAACTCGGGGACGGTGACTGCCTTCATGGGGGACTCTCCTCTGATCGGTGCGCGGACGGCCGGTGCGCGGACGGCCGGTGCGTGGATGAGCGGTGCGCGGACCTCCGGGGGCGGTCCCCGGCGGCCGGTTCCGGCTGGTCGGCCGGAGCTCCCACGATCATCGAACTTGAAGCGGACTTGAGGTCAAGTCCGGCGCGCCGAGACCTGATCAGCGCATTGTCCGATCTATCCTGGCGGCGACCCCGACCTGTAGTTTCGTCGAGAGGACCCTCCCGGTGGGCCAGCTGCCCCTGCTCTTCCTGGTGCTGCTCGCCTCGGTGATCACCATGCCGCTCGCCCGTCGCTCGGGCGTGCCGCAGCCGGTGCTGATGACCGTGCTCGGCATCGTCATGGCGCTGCTGCCGCAGATCCCGGACATCCAGCTCGACCCGGACCTCATCCTCCCGCTGGTCCTCCCGCCGCTGATCTTCGCGGTCGCCCGGCGCTCGGCCGTGCGCTACTTCAAGGCCAACGTCCGCTCCATCCTGCTGCTCGCCGTCGCCCTGGTGGTGGTCACCACGCTGGCCGTGGCCGGCACCGTGCACTGGCTGGTGCCCGCGCTGCCGGTCGCCGCGGCCGTCGCGGTCGGCGCGCTGGTCTCCCCGCCCGACCCGGTCGCCGCGGTCGCGGTGGCCGGCAGCGTCGGGCTGCCGCGCCGGCTGGTCGCCATCCTGGAGAGCGAGGGCCTGTTCAACGACGTCACCGCGATCGTCATCTACTCGCTCGCCATCGAGGCCGTGGTGACCGGCGACTTCTCGGCCGGCAACGCGGCGCTGCGCTTCGTGCTCTCCGCCGTCCTCGCCGTCGCCGTCGGCGTGGCGCTCGGCTGGCTCAACGCCAAACTCGCCTCCCTGCTGGACGACCCCACCCAGCAGGTGGCGCTCAACCTGCTGGTGCCGTTCGCGGCCTACACGCTCGCCGAGGAGATCCACGGCTCCGGGGTGCTCGCCGTGGTGATCTGCGCGCTCTACCTGGCCGAGCGGGCCGCCCACGCCGACGACGTCGCCTACCGGCTGGTCGGCAACGCCTTCTGGGAGATCGTCGAGATCCTGATCACCGGTGTCGCCTTCGGCCTGATCGGCCTGGAGCTCGCCACCGTCCTCAGGGAGGCCGGCTCCGGCTGGACCAGCTTCATCGGTGACGCCGCCGTGGTCATCGCGGTGGTGGTCGCCGTCCGGCTGCTCTGGCTGCTGCCGGCCGGCTGGCTCTCCCAGCGACTGAGGTCCGGGGCCGAGGAGGACACCCCGATCAGCTGGCAGGAGAGCGTGGTCCTCTGGTGGTCCGGGATGCGCGGGGTCGCCACCGTCGCCCTGGCCCTGGCCGTGCCGCTCACCCTGGACTCCGGCGCGCACTTCCCCGAGCGCGGCCGGCTGGTCTTCGTCGCCTTCTCGGTGGTGCTCTTCACCCTGCTCGTCCAGGGCCTGAGCCTGCCGTGGCTGGCCAAACGGCTGCACCTGGACCTCGACCAGGACAAGCACGAGCAGGCCGTCCGGCTGCTGTGGTGGCGCGCGGCCAAGGCCGGGCTGAAGCGGCTGGGCGAACTGGAGGAGCAGGACAAGCTGCCCGCCGAGGTCGCCGACCGGCTGCGGGACCGTCAGCACGACCGCCTCGCCCGGCTCTGCCCCGAGAACTACGCCGAGGAGGAGGCCGCCGAGGCGAAACTGAGGCTCGGCCAGTGGCGGGCCGCGTACCTGGTCGAGCAGGAGATGATCGCCGCCTCCCGCCGCGAGATGCTGATCGCCCGCAGCGAGGCCGGCGCCGACCCGGAACTCGTCGACCAGGTGCTGCGCGGGCTCGACCTGCGCTCGGAACGGAAGTGACGGTGGTGCGACGGTCCGGGCCGGGGTGATGCGGTGACCGCGGCCGGGGTGATGCCGGTGACCCTCCCGGACGGGCCGCGGTGACCGGCCGGGGCCCGGGGGATGGCCGCCCGGCAGCGGTGCGGTGACCGGCCGGTCCACCGAGGTGACGCCTCCTCGGGGCTGAGCCCCGCCGCCCCGGACAGGGCTTAGGCTGGCACCCGGGGCCGACACGCCCCGAGGCAGGCCGTCAACGGAGTCGGCGCACCACCAGTACCCGCACGACCTCGCGAACCCTCCCGCCTGGCCCTGCCGGTATCTGCACCCGGATCAGAACGAGGAGCACCCGATGTCGGAGACCCCTGCCGACGCCCGTACACCGCTGGACCGCACCCCCCAGTGGGCCGCACTGGCCAAGCACCGGGCGGAGCTGGGCGAGACGCACCTGCGCGAGCTGTTCGCCGCCGACCCCGAGCGCGGCCGCCGCCTCACCCTCCAGGTCGGCGACCTGCACGTCGACTACGCCAAGCAGCTGGTCACGGACGAGACCCTGACCCTGCTGCGCGAGCTCGCCGAGGCCACCGGCGTCGCCGCCCTGCGCGACGCGATGTTCCGCGGCGAGAAGATCAACAACACCGAGCAGCGGGCCGTGCTGCACACCGCCCTGCGCGCCCCCCGGGACGCGGTCGTCGAGGTGGACGGCGAGAACGTGGTGCCCGGCGTGCACGCGGTGCTGGACAAGATGGCCGGCTTCGCCGACCGGGTCCGCGGCGGGGAGTGGCGCGGCCACACCGGCAAGCGGATCCGGACCGTCGTCAACATCGGCATCGGTGGCTCCGACCTCGGCCCCGCCATGGCGTACGAGGTGCTGCGCTCGTACGCCGCGCGCGACCTCGACGTCCGCTTCGTCTCCAACGTGGACGGCGCCGACCTGCACGAGGCCGTCCGCGACCTGGACGCCGCCGAGACGCTGTTCATCGTCGCGTCCAAGACCTTCACCACCATCGAGACCATCACCAACGCGGTCTCGGCCCGGAACTGGCTGCTCACCGAGCTGCGCGCGGACACCGACGCGGTCGCCAAGCACTTCGTCGCGCTCTCCACCAACGCCGAGGGCGTCGCCGACTTCGGCATCGACACCGCCAACATGTTCGAGTTCTGGGACTGGGTCGGCGGCCGCTACTCCTACGACTCGGCGATCGGCCTCTCGCTGATGATCGCCATCGGCCCGGACGCCTTCCGCGAGATGCTGGACGGCTTCCACCTGGTCGACGAGCACTTCCGCACCGCGCCGCCGGAGGAGAACGTCCCGCTGCTGCTCGGCCTGCTCGGGGTCTGGTACGGCGCCTTCTTCGACGCCCAGGCGCACGCGGTGCTGCCGTACTCGCACTACCTGTCGAAGTTCACGGCCTACCTGCAGCAGCTGGACATGGAGTCCAACGGCAAGTCGGTCGACCGCGCGGGCAACCCGGTCACCTGGCAGACCGGCCCGGTGGTCTGGGGCACCCCCGGCACCAACGGCCAGCACGCGTACTACCAGCTGCTCCACCAGGGCACCAAGCTGATCCCGGCGGACTTCATCGGCTTCGCCGAGCCGGTCGCCGACCTGCTGCCCGGTCTGGCCGCGCAGCACGACCTGCTGCTCGCCAACTTCTTCGCGCAGACCCAGGCGCTCGCCTTCGGCAAGACCCCGGAGGAGGTCGCGGCGGAGGGCGTGCCGGCCGAGCTGGTGCCGCACAAGACCTTCCGCGGCAACCACCCGACCACCACCATCCTGGCCGCCGGGCTCACCCCGTCGGTGCTCGGCCAGCTGGTCGCGCTGTACGAGCACAAGGTGTTCGTGCAGGGCGCGATCTGGAACATCGACTCCTTCGACCAGTGGGGCGTGGAGCTCGGCAAGGTCCTGGCCAAGCGGATCGAGCCGGTGCTGCTGACCGGTGAGGGGGCCGAGGCGCTGGACAGCTCCACCGCCGAGCTGGTCGCCCGCTACCGCTCGCTGCGCGGGCGCTGAGACCCGGTGCGGCCGGGTCGTCCGCCGCTGGCCCTGCCCAACCTGGCCTGGCTCGGCTTCGGGCTGGGTCTCGGTGCCGAATGGCACGGCCACCTCAACGGCGCGATC
>NZ_JBSGFD010000353.1:0-5035 GCF_053603215.1 Kitasatospora sp. NPDC004240
ACATTCCGAACCCGGAAGCTAAGCCTCACAGCGCCGATGGTACTGCAGGGGGGACCCTGTGGGAGAGTAGGACGCCGCCGAACGATCATTCAGAGCAACCCCGCCCGGGTCACCCGGGCGGGGTTTCTCGCATTTCCGGGGAAAACGCGGGAAAAACCGGCCGATGCTCGCCGGCAGGACCGTGCAGCCCTGTCACCCGTCAACATCGCGCTAAGACTGCCCGTTCGGCGGCCGGATCGCCGGTGAATCGCCCGTCGCGCCGTAGTCTCGAAGGCGAGGGTGAACACGTGTCCGGGACGGTACCCGGCGGGCCGGATCAAGAATGGTGCACATGGGACGCGGCAGGCTGCGGATCTACCTCGGGGCGGCCCCCGGAGTCGGGAAGACGTACGCCATGCTCGCCGAGGCGCACCGCCGGCTGGCCCGCGGGACGGACGTCGTGGTGGGCTTCGTGGAGCACCACGGGCGGCAACGGACGGCGGGCATGGTCGGCGGACTGGAGGTCGTCCCGCGCCGGGAGCTGACGCACCGGGACGCCGGGTTCACCGAGATGGACCTGGACGCGGTGCTCCGGCGGGCCCCGGCCGTGGCGCTGGTGGACGAGCTGGCGCACACCAACGTGCCGGGCTGCCGCAACGAGAAGCGGTGGCAGGACGTCGAGGAACTGCTGGCGGCCGGGATCGACGTGATATCGACCGTGAACATCCAGCACCTGGAGTCGCTGGGCGACGCGGTCGAGGGCATCACGGGGGTGCGCCAGCGCGAGACCGTCCCGGACGAGGTGGTGCGGCGGGCGGACCAGATCGAGCTGGTCGACATGGACCCGCAGGCGCTCCGCCGGCGGCTGGCGCACGGCAACGTGTACGCGCCGGAGAAGGTCGACGCGGCGCTCGCCCACTACTTCCGTCCGGGCAACCTCACCGCGCTGCGCGAGCTGGCACTGCTGTGGACGGCCGACCGGGTCGACGAGTACCTGCAGAAGTACCGGGCCGAGCAGGGCATCGAGGGCACCTGGCAGGCCCGTGAGCGGATCGTCGTCGGGCTGACCGGCGGGCCCGAGGGGGCCACGCTGATCCGGCGGGCGGCCCGGATCGCCGCCCGGGGGTCGGGCGGTGAGCTGCTGGCCGTCCACATCTCCCGCTCGGACGGGCTGGCCGGGTCGGGAGCAGGCTCCCCGCGGACGCTGATCGAGCAGCGGGCGCTGGTGGAGAGCCTGGGCGGCAGCTTCCACACCGTGCTGGGCGACGACCCGGCGGCGGGGCTGCTGGAGTTCGCGCGCGGGGTGAACGCCACCCAGATCGTGCTGGGCACCAGCCGCCGTCCGGCCTGGCAGTACGTCTACGGGCCCGGGGTGGGCACCACGGTGACCCGGGCGTCGGGTGACATAGACGTCCACATCGTCACGCACGAGCACGCCGCCAAGGGGCGTGGCCGGGTGCCGATCCGCCGGGTCACCGACCTGGGCCGGACCCGGACGGTCGCGGGCTGGCTGATCGGCCTGGCGGGCCCGCCGCTGCTGGCGCTGCTGCTGACGCACGTCGAGGGGCTCGGGCTCACCACCGACATGCTGCTGTTCCTGTCGCTGACGGTGTGCGCCGCGCTGGTGGGCGGGCTGTTCCCGGCGATCGCCTCGGCACTGGTCGGCTCCTCCGCGCTGAACTACTACTTCGCCCCACCGGTCCACACGTTCACCATCGACGAGCCGCAGAACATCCTGGCGGTGGCGATATTCACCGCCGTCGGCATCGCGGTGGCCTCGGTGGTGGACCTGGCCGCCCGGCGCACCCACCAGGCGGCGCGCAGCCAGGCGGAGGCGCAGACGCTGAGCGCGCTCGCGGGCACCGTGCTGCGGGGCGCGCCGAGCGGGGACGGGGTGCTGACGGCGCTGCTGGAGCAGGTGCGGGAGACCTTCCAGCAGGGCTCGGCCGCGCTGCTGGAGCGCCCGGACGAGCACGGCCCGTGGCGGACGGTGGCGTCGGCGGGGCCGGACGCGCCGGGGCGTCCCGAGGCGGCGGACGTGGACGTGCCGGTGGGGGACACGCTGGCGCTGGTCCTGCGGGGCCGGGTGCTGCCCGCGGAGGACCGCCGGCTGCTGGGCGCCTTCGCCGCGCAGGCCGCGGTGCTGCTGGAGCGTCGCCGGCTGGCCCGGGAGGCGCTGGCCGCCCGCCGGGAGGCCGAGGGCAACCGGATCCGCACCGCGCTGCTGGCGGCGGTCTCGCACGACCTGCGCACCCCGCTGGCCGGGATCAAGGCCTCCGTCAGCTCGCTGCGGTCGGCGGACGTGGAGTGGGACGAGGCGGACGAGGCGGAGCTGCTGGCCGGGATCGAGGCCGGCGCCGACCGGCTGGACCACCTGATCAACAACCTGCTGGACATGAGCCGGCTGCAGACCGGGACGGTCACCTCGCTGATCCAGGAGACCGACCTGGACGAGGTGGTGCCCCTCGCGCTCGGCGGGGTGCCGCCGGAGGCCGTACGGCTGGACGTGCGGGAGAGCCTGCCGATGGTCCTGGCGGACGGCGGGCTGCTGGAGCGCTCGCTGGCCAACCTGGTGGAGAACGCCGTGAAGTACAGCCCGCCGGGTGTGCGGGTGCTCGTCAGGGCCGACGCGCTGCATCCGGCGGGCGGGCGAGGCCGGGTCGAGCTGAGGATCGTGGACCGCGGGCCGGGTGTGCCGGAGGAGGCCAAGGAACGGATCTTCGCGCCGTTCCAGCGGTACGGGGACGCCCCGCGCGGCGCGGGCGTGGGCCTGGGTCTCGCCGTGGCGCGCGGCTTCGTCGAGGCCATGGACGGCACCGTCGTGGCGGAGGACACCCCGGGCGGCGGGCTGACCATGGTGGTCACGCTGCCCGTCGCCGGCCGCACGCAGCGGGCCCGTCCGCCCACGGGCCCGACTGGCCCGACCGAATCGGCCCTCACCTGACCGGGGCCCGTCCATCCCTTACGTCCGACAGCCGTACGTCTGACAGCCGTACGTCCGACAGCACTGAAAGGCGGAGCCGGCATGACCCGGGTCCTCGTCGTGGACGACGAACCGCAGATCGTCCGCGCACTGGTGATCAACCTCAAGGCCCGTAAGTACGAGGTCGACGCGGCCCACGACGGGGCCGGCGCGCTGGAGCTGGCGGCCGCCCGCCACCCGGACGTGGTCGTCCTCGACCTCGGGCTGCCCGACATGGACGGCGTCGAGGTGATCAAGGGTCTGCGCGGCTGGACCAGGGTGCCGATCATCGTGCTCTCCGCCCGGCACGCCTCCGACGAGAAGGTCGAGGCGCTGGACGCGGGCGCCGACGACTACGTGACCAAGCCGTTCGGCATGGACGAGCTGCTGGCGCGGCTGCGGGCCGCGGTCCGCCGGGCCGAGCCGGTGGCGGGCGAGGACGACGCGGTGGTGGTGACCGAGAGCTTCACCGTCGACCTGGCGGCGAAGAAGGTCAACCGGGACGGCACCGACGTACGGCTCACCCCGACCGAGTGGCACCTGCTGGAGGTGCTGGTCCGCAACGCCGGGCGGCTGGTGAGCCAGACCCGGCTGCTCCAGGAGGTCTGGGGCCCGGCCTACCGCACCGAGACCAACTACCTGCGGGTCTACCTGGCGCAGCTGCGCCGCAAGCTGGAGCGGGACCCTTCGCACCCGCGGCACTTCATCACCGAGCCGGGGATGGGCTACCGCTTCGAGGGATGACGCGGACCGGCGCGGGCCGATCCGGGGCCGGGGCACCGGAGGCCGGGGAGCGGCGGGCCGCTGACCTGGCGGCCTGCCGCCGGGTGCCCGGAAACCGGTACCCTTCGGGCATGAGTGGTGACATCAGCAGCGACCAGCCGCAGGGCCGCTTCCGCCGGCTGCTCAACCGCCTCACCTCCTCCTCCGAGGAGCTGGACGCGGAGGAGCTGCGCCAGGAGAGCGCGGCGGAGTCGGGCTGCACTCCGATCGCCCGCTGCGGGGACCGTCAACTGGTCACCGTCGCCGGCACCCTGCGGACGGTGACCCTCCGGCCCCGGGCCGGTGTGCCCGCGCTGGAGGCCGAGCTCTTCGACGGCACCGAGGCGCTGGACGTGGTCTGGCTCGGCCGCCGTTCGATCGCGGGCATAGAACCCGGTCGCCGGCTCGTCGCCAGTGGCCGGATCAGCCACGCACGCGGGCGCCGCGTGCTGTTCAACCCCCGCTACGAACTGCGTCCGGTCGGACACGGGAGCGAGTGAGCGTGAGCAAGCAGTACGGCGGCGAGAGCGCCGCCCATTCCGACCTGGCCGCGGCCGACGGCGGGCCTGCCCGGCAGGAGTCGCCCGAGGACATCGGCGCGACCCTGATGCAGGCCTTCGGCGGTGTCCGGGGGATGGTCGAGACCACGCTGCCCGGCCTGGTCTTCATCGTCCTCTTCAACATCACGCACAAGATCCCGACGGCGGCGCTCGCCGCGGTCGGGCTGACGGTGGCGCTGGTCCTGGTGCGGCTGGTGACCAGGGGGACGACGAAGCACGCCTTCGGCGGCCTGTTCGGGGTCGCCCTCAGCGCGGCGATCTCGATGTTCACCGGCAAGGCCGAGAATTTCTACCTCCCGGGGCTGCTCTACAGCGTCGGGTACTGCATCGCGCTGGCGGTCTCCGCGCTGACCCGCTGGCCGCTGATCGGTGTGATCGTCGGTCCGGCGACCGGTGAGATGTTCACCTGGCGGACGCAGAACCCGGGCCGGCTGGCCGCGTACACCAAGGCCACCTGGGCCTGGGTGGTGATCATGGGCATCAAGCCGCTGATCCTCTTCCCGCTGTATTTCACGGGCAACGTGAACCTGCTCGGCTGGCTCAAGGTCGCGCTCGGGATCCCGCCGATGCTGCTGGCGATCTACGTGACCTGGCAGATCCTGCTGAAGGCGCCGCCGCCCATCAAGGCGGAGATCCCCGGGGAAGGGGAGCCGGCCGAGCAGCCGGCCGTCCAGGAGCCCGCGGCGCGGGACTGACGCGGGACCCGGGCGGGACCGAGGCGGCCGCCACGGGCGCACAGCACGACGGGAGGGGGCGTACTCGTAGCGAGTAC